>JAOZMV010000232.1 GCA_029934095.1 Desulfuromusa sp.
ATGCCGATCGGCTGATTGTCATCATCGCAGGCAATCAGGCTGGAAATCCCTTTGCCGCGCATGATTTCAGCAGCAACCATCACGGTGTCATTGATATTGCAGGTAATTATTTCACGACGGCAGTAATCTCTGACAGGTAGAAAAAAAGTTGCTTCTTCTGACATGTTAGGCTCCCTGGAAAATTCTGTCCGGACTTTTTTGTTTCTTGTGAGTGTGTCTTGGTTGAAATTTTGCATTTATGCCGGAATCTGTCAATTATTTCCGCTAAATATCCAAATGATTACGGAACCTTTCTACAGAGACTTGACATATATAGATAAAACCTCATATATAGAACGAAATACAAAGGAGTTTTTTATATGTTGAAAAATATTATTTTCTTGATTGCTGTTTTCTTGTTGTCTGCTTGCTCACAGGAGCAACCGACCCAACTAATAACCAAGTCCGCACCAGCGGCAACAGAGACAAAATCGGCACAAAATAGCCCTGCAGTTTCTGAACACCTGCTGGTGTTTTTTATTGACCCCAATGGCGGCCCATGTCAGATGCAGGAAAGAATTCTCACCCAGATGTCTACTGACCTGGATGGCAAAGTATTGGTCCGACCGGTGAAAACTACTGTTCCTGCAGATATGGATATTTTTTATGCTTACGGAATTCGGGCTTTGCCGACAATCCTCTTAGCCGATTCTTCTGGAAAAGAGATTGCAAGGTTGCCTCCCGGGGTACACGCTGCAGAGACAATTCGTGATCACCTGCTGAATCAGATTCCGGTAAACTAAGCCGATGACAGCACTTGATCTGAGCATTACAACCATGGCGATGACTATTTTTGCCGGAATTGCCAGCGTTGCTTCTCCCTGTGTTCTGCCGGTTGTTCCAATTATTGTCACTGGAACCGAAACCGATCATAAACACCGACCACTGCTGATTGTTCTGGGTCTGAGCCTCAGCTTCATGGCCATGGGGATGATAACCTCACTGTTCGGTGGTGCGATTGCCGGGATAATGCCATTGCTTGAAAAAGCTGCGGGTCTCATGGTTTTGCTGTTTGGCCTGCTGATGCTGTTTGATATCAACATATTCAAAAAGTTGACCCTGTTTTCCAATATTCAGGCTGGCAGTCAAGGCCGATGGTCCGGATTGATTCTGGGATTGACTCTGGGGTTGGTCTGGATCCCCTGCGTTGGACCGATGCTGGCGGGAGTGCTGACCCTGGTTGCCACTGATGGCAGGTTATCCAGCGGTTTAATTTTATTGGCCTGCTATTCCCTTGGCTTTGCTATTCCAATGCTACTCCTGGGATATGCATCCCAGTCGGTTCGCCAGAAAATTAAACAGGTTAATGCTCATCCCCTGGTGATTCGACTGATCAGCAGCGGGTTGTTAATCATCTTTGGTATTTTTATACTCACCAAAGGAATGTTGGGGATTAGTGGGTTGTTTTAGCTGTTGATCGGATTCAATAATTGAATATCCACTTCTTCGCCAGCTAAAATCTCAGTTTGTTCCGCTGACAACACCGCAATTCCATTGGCTCTGATCATGGTACTCAGGATGCCAGTATTCTGATCACCGGCACTTTCTGCGAGCAATCCTGCCGATGTTTTTTCTACTTTCACCCGCAAAAAACGGGTTTTTGTGGTTTCGTTGTGAAGTGCTGTTTTCAGCGTTGCCTTGATCAACGGGCGCAAAACCCTCGTATGTCCCATCATTTTCAGCAATGCCGGTCTCACTAACTGTTCAAAGCCGATCATGCTGGAAACCGGATTTCCCGGCAGGGAGAAAACCGGCTTGCCGGCGTTGAGACCGAAAGCTGTGGGTCCAGCGGGTTTGATCGCAACTTTCCAGAACTGTTGTGCAACTTCTGCCCCTTCCAGAATTTCACGTACCAGATCACGATCCCCGCTCGAAACTCCCGCTGAAGTTATCAGTACATCGGCCTTAAGTCCCTGACCGATTTTTTCTCTGAGGCTTTCATAGTTATCCTGAGCAATCCCAAGTAGTTTTGGAATGGCGCCAATCTCACTGATTGCAGCCGCAAGTGAATAGGCATTGCTGTCAATTATCTGTGCGGAAGTGGCTGCTTCTCCCGGTGCAACCAGTTCATCACCGGTTGAGAGGATAGCAACTTCGGGACGCCGATAAACCTGCACCGTCCTCCGGGAAAAGGAGGCCAGCAAGTTGATATCAACCGGACGAAGGGTGGTCCCAGCCGGAATCATGAGTTCCTCTGCGCTGATATCACTGCCACAATAGCGGATATAATCACCTGTCCGGACCAATTTCTGAATGATCACGGCATCTTCATCCACCCGAGTATTTTCAATCGGCACAATCGCATCACAACCTTCAGGAACAGGTGCCCCGGTCATAATTCTTACGGCGGTTCCGGGCTTGACAGAGATACCTTCTGCGATCGCTCCCGCCGGGATATAACCGGCAACCTTCAACCGGGAAAACAGCTGACAATCGCTTGCCCTGACAGCAAAACCATCCATTTCAGAGTTGTCCCAGCGGGGCATATCCCAGGGGGCAGTTATCTCTTCCGCAAGCACCCGACCCACCAGGGATAAAAGTGCAATCGGCTCTGCTTCGAGGGGAGAGGCATGCTCCAGAATTATATTTCTTGCTTCTGTAAAGCTTTTTACCGAAGAGCTATCTTTCATTTCAACTCTCTTTTTTGCTGATGGCCTCAGCTTTGATTCGGTCCAGTAACAATGCCAGAGCCGGTTTGACATTCTCACGGATATCTCCAGCAACAATCAGAAATAATAGATCATCGCCCGGTTGCATTACCCCGGAGTGGGTTTCTACCACAACTCTGAAAATCCCCTCCATCTGCTCAATCTGGGTGCGAATCTGTTCAACTTTATCCTCATCAGCAGTGACCTCAATCTGGCTGACAGGAGAGTGATCGCCACGCGACCAGCCACGTACTGTCCCATTGTGAATCAGAACCATACCGACATTTTCGGCAAATTCCGGATCTTGTTTCATTGCTGCAATTGTTTTAGAAATGTCCATTTTTGTTCCTTGGGGAAAAATCCAGTTTTTAGCCCTGAGACGCTGAAACACAAAAACCTGAAAATCGGTCTCACGCCCGTTCGCAGATGCTCACTTGAGAACGCAAAGTTCGCAGAGAAAATCTTCTAATTTTTATTTTTTAAACCTTATCAAAAGATTTTGA
>JAOZMV010000233.1 GCA_029934095.1 Desulfuromusa sp.
TGGTGGCAAAGTTTAAGGTTGTGGTTTTTCTCTCCCCCTCTCTGTCTCTCCGTTAAGGCTTTTGGCGTTGATTTTTTGGTGTTTATTCACCTTTTGAAAGAGAAACACTATGATTATTGACTGGTATCCGGGGCACATGAAAAAAGCCCGGGCGCAGATTATTGAGATACTGCCGAAAATAGATCTGGTGATTGAAGTTCTTGATGCCCGGCTTCCAGCCAGTAGCGCCAATCCGCTATTGGAACGTTTGCGCGGAGATAAGCTCTGTATTAAGATCCTGAATAAAAGTGATCTTGCCGATCCCACGGTGACCAAAAGATGGGTTGAGTTTCTTGAACAGCAGCAGGGGGTCAAGGCGATTCCGCTTGAATCTACAAATCGGCGCGATGTTGGTTTGATTCCGAAACTTTGTCGCAAACTTCTTCCGGCGCGTACTAAAGCAAAAAAGCCTTTAAGGGTGCTGGTGGTTGGAATCCCCAATGTCGGGAAATCAACTTTGATCAATACTCTGGCAGGAAAGAAAATAGCTCGGGTTGGTGATAAACCGGCTATTACCACCTGCCCTCAGCAGATCGATCTGCGCAACGGTATTCTCCTTTCCGACACTCCTGGGATTCTCTGGCCGGTGCTGGATAACCTGGCTGGTGCTGGCAGGTTGGCTGCCAGTGGTGCTATCGGTGATAATGCGTTTGACACTGTTGAGGTTGGCTTGACGACGGCTCAATATCTGGCCGAGAAATATCCAGCTCTGTTGCTGCAGCGTTATAAATTATCAGCATTACCAGAAACCCCACTGGAAATTGTTACAGAGGTCGGGCGCCGTCGTGGTTGTCTGATCAAGGGGGGTGACGTTGATCTGCACCGGGCGGCAGAATCACTGCTGCGTGAATTTAGAGCTGGGAGTCTCGGGGCCATCTCTCTGGAACGCCCCAATGAAGGGCCAGGGGCTTTTGATATGAAAGTGGAAACGGCATGAAAACCAAGAAAAAAATGAAAGATATTTTTATCAGTGATATTTCTTTTGAGGCAACTGAAGAAGATCTTCGCAAACTCTTTTCGGTCTGTGGAACCGTTCGCTCGATCAACATGGTCACAGATTCAAAGGGTGGGCAGTTTAAGGGGGTTGCTTTCGTCTGCATGTCCAATGATGCTGAAACCAAAGAAGCAATCAATATGCTTGATGGGACCCGCCTGATTGATCGTTGTATCAGTGTCTCACCCGCCAGGACCAAAGAGGAGATGGCCGTCATCTCACCTGTGGTAGAACTCCCCGAAAAACGCACCCGGCGCAAGCGGGTACCAAAGGGACGGAAAAAGGTGCGCTGATAAAAAGGGCAACCTGACAATTCTCGCATATAATCTTGCTTTACTGTCGTAAGGAAAGATCAGCCAACCAGTTGCAGGCTGAGCGCACTTCAGTTCCATCAGGATAGGTTTTTTCTCTATCAAGCTCTTTTACCAGCTGAACATTCCTGGTGTTCGGAAAAAAACTCGAAAATGGATGAAAGTTACGGCTTGGTTTTCCATCACTCCATTTCACCTCAAGCATTAGCAATGGGGAACCATCCCTAGTTACAAAAAAATCGATCTCTCGACCATCTTTAGTGCGGAGAAAGTGAAGTTCACAACGTTCTCCCAGACAATCCTCAAGGAAATGTATTTCTTTCAACAATGCCCCAGCCACAAGGTTTTCCAGTTTGATTCCTTCATCGCCCAATACTTGCCCTGTGTCATAGAAATAGAACTTGGGTGCCTTGAGAATTGACCGGGCAACATTTTTGTGAAACGGAGAAACCCGAAAAATCACATACATATTTTCGAGTATAGTCAGCCATCTTTTGACTGTTTTGTCTGAACACTGGAGATCTCCAGCCAAGGAACTATACGATATGGGGCTCCCCACTCTTTTGCGCAAAAGTTGAATAAGAGTTTCGATAGAACTTATCTGCTGAATGTTCTCTAGATCCAGAAGGTCCTGCCTTATGATGATATCAAGGTGTGACTTTTGCCAACGATTATAGAATCGTGTTGTCCCGTGTAGAAATGGTTCAGGGAAATTACTTGTCTCCAGTAATAAATCCAGTGAAGTAGAAAGGTTGTCTGGGTTTAATCTTCTTTTTATTTCCTTTAGATCCAGCGGGTGGAGTCTGAACTGAAAAAATCTTCCCGCCAGAGAATCACCCATTTTTTTGTAGGTATCGAGTTTGGCACTTCCGGTGACCAGTATAGAAGGGGGAATCCCTTCTGTGTCATAGATCCCTTTAAGCCAGGATTTCCAGTTTTTTAGCTTATGGAGTTCGTCAAAAATAACGAGTTCTTTAGACCGATCCCACGATCTGTCAAGCAGGCTCAAACGGTGTTCAGGATTGTCAAAGTTGAAGTAATCATAGTTGCTTACAAGCATTTTTGACAAAGTTGTTTTGCCGGTTTGCCGTGGCCCAGTTAATAGAATTATCTTCGCAGATAAATCTTCCAGAATGTATTTTTCAAGATAACGCTTCATGCTGTCTATAATGACTTGTGATCCGAAAAAGTCAAGACTTTTTCGGAGTGGTAGCCATATTAGTCGAATGCTGCAGAAAAGGGCTCAAACCTCCGGTATCTTGCCCTAAACCAAGTGCGCCACCAAAGCTCTCCAAACTCCACTTAAACAATTATCAAAACTTCTAATTCTATCCCCTTTTTTTTAAAACCTTTAACGATCTTTCCCCCACACCTTATCCAGATAATTATCTCGCCCGGAGCCTCTTCGATAGTACCAATAGCGCAGTGGATTATTGCTGTGATAATCTTGATGGTATTCTTCTGCTGGATAAAACTTCCCCGCTGTAGTTATTTCGGTCACAATCAGTTTGTTGAAACGGCCAGATTTCCCCAACTGCTGCTTTGATGCTTCTGCCAGCTGTTTTTGTTCCGGATTGAGATAGAAAATTTCGCTGCGATACTGGGTTCCACGGTCAACAAACTGCCCATCGGCATCGGTCGGATCAATCTGCATCCAGAAAACTTCAAGCAGTTTTTCATAGGAAACCCGCTGTGGATCATAAAGAACTTCAACCGCTTCGGTGTGGCCGGTTCCTCCAGCAGAAACTTCCTGATAGGTCGGGTTCAGCTGTGCTCCTCCGGTATAACCGGAAATCACTTCACTGACCCCATCCAGTTTTTCAAATGG
>JAOZMV010000234.1 GCA_029934095.1 Desulfuromusa sp.
AAAAGATAGGGCAACTGCAGGAATTGGACATCCGGATAATATCCGGCAATATGACCAGCGCTTGTGGCCCCGATAGCCACAGTACCCAACTTGAGAAACTCGATGGCTTCTTCTTCACTATTGGTCAGAGTCCCCGGGAATATCTTTACTTTAATCGCTGAGTCAGATTTCTCCTCAACCAGTTTCCTGAAGGTCTCGGCAAGAAGTTGATCAGCATCGAAGGTGTTATTCTGATGGGCAAACTTCATGGTAATATTGGCAGCCGAAACATTGAATGTTCCAAATGCAAGAACAAGTGAAAACATGACAACAAAGGTAAACAGATTAATGCTTGATTTTCGCAACATAGTTCTTACTCCTCTCTTTAATACAGTGAATTTGATACCAACTGGATCTGGACAATCTTATGACAAATTGCTTTATACTCACCTCCTTCTGTTTTTAGCCTTATCTCTTCAGGATCTCTTCGAGACGATTGCCGGCTGCTTTATGGGTAATAATTTGGACGGCTTTTTCAGCTATAACACTGCCCGCTTCAAGGGCAGGCAATCCGCCCGTATAAATATTGCTGATTAACGTGTATTCGTAGCGAATCCCTTTGTTCCCGCTATATTCAATGGCCTGTTTTTGTACCTCTGCATCGTTCAGGCGATAAACTAAATATGCGGACATACTTCTGGAAGATAGTGCATCTCCTCCGGGGCGTTCCCCGATAAGCATGATGACCAACTGGCAGCGAAGGGCATCACCAATATGCTCTGTAAGTTTGACTCGACCGTAGTGCACTAAGACATGCCGACCCATGGAATAGTTTCGGCTCATCAAGCCATCTTCGAGGACTGTCAGCGTATCATGGATATTATGGTGAATCGCCTCCGCGCTAAGACCGTCAGTCATTACGACCTGGATGTCTTTGTTTTCAGGGCTGAGGCTTTCCATACTCTCCGCGGTCAGCATGGTGCCTAATTCTGATCGTCTTAGATGATCCTCTCGGCACTGAGCCATGGTCGTCAATACACGGAAATCGATACCTTCAAGCTCATCCTCCCGCAGGTGACTATGCACCGCCTCCCGTCCAATAGATTGGTTGAGCAGCAGCGTTCGTTGGACTTTATTCACGGGACGCGGCCCGGCATTCTCAAATCCGGGCGCCGACGGCAGGGATTCTCGAAGCTGTTGGAATTCCGCATCCGATTTGCAAAACAATTGCGGATTACCCCACTGAGAGCCGCGCGTAACCAGTCCATCTGGCGACTGTTCAAAAATCCCTTTTTCTTTTGCCCATTCCAGAAACTCGGGTGCAGGGATGCGACTGTGGACTTCGCGAAGAGTCTGATCGTCGTGTCCACTATTAACAAAATGCGCTAGCATGCGATCCGTCCCAAGGTAGACATCCATAAAAAAATTGGCGCCGGCAGCTGTAGCCAGGTGGGTCGTCATTTGCTGACCTTCTATATGGGTGTCGGCGTGAAGGGTATAACTTGGACTGACTCCCATGGGTAAACCGAGAAGTTTGCCCATGAAATTGTCCTGAAGGTTGGATATCATAAGCTCAAAATCGTTCAGATGTGTCTCTGGTCCAATGAAACCCGTGGCGCTGTTTACCATAAAAGGATCGTAGCGTCGGCACAGCCCGTAGCAGAGTGCTTCACACGTGGTCATATCTATGCCGTTGTGCTTACGGTAGGTCATTTCGCTGCCTTGCCCGGTCTCTAAATACATGAACTGCTGGGCCACATTTCTCAACGGTCCTTTTTCGATCATGGTGGCATATGCTTGATCCATGTAGGAGACTGTCACGTCGAATTCCTCGGTCAGAGTCCGCTCGGTTCCCGCAAAACTCTGGAACAGGATCTCCACCGGAGCGCCGAGCTTAAGCGCGGCCAACTGGTTCTTGACGTGGCCCAGAACACAAATTTGTGTCGGGACGCCGGTTTCCCTGCGAAGCTTGTCTATATGGGTAATCACGGAAGTGATGGTATCTATGGATCCTTCGGAGGGATTAACGCCGATGAGACAGTCACCCATCCCTAGAGCCAAATTCGTATAGACCATCAGGGAGATGGCATCAAGATTGTCCTTTGGGTGGTTCGGTTGTATTCGAAACGACAGACTTCCGGGGACTCCTATCAGGGTTCTGGCCTTGGTGGGGGTGAATATTTTTCGGGGGATAAAAATCAGGTCATGGGCATCCATAAGTTTTGCCAGGCCTGCCGCTATGGCCGGTATGATCCCTCTTCCAATCCGTTTGATCTCCTGGCCATCGCTACGCAGCAGATGATCTTTCATATCTCCCAGCGTCATGGATGAAATGGAGTTGAAAACCGTATGATCGATATCATATCCGGTGCGCACCACTGTATCCACGAGGCCATTATCATCGGTCAGGGGATGATCATAAATATGCTGAAGTGTCAGAGAGGAAAGGATCATTCGAGCCGTTTCTCGAATCATGTCACTTTCCGGGGCAAGATCGGTATTGCGATCACCGGCCTTGCTGATATCGGCTGCTCCCAGTAGTTTTTTAAGCCCCTTGAAACGAATTTGTCTTCCCAGAATCCGTTCGGAATAGATTTCATCCGACCGGGGCTCTGGTACGTCGATTTCAAGGATGGGTGTGATTGTTTTCATGATCTTAGTTTTTCCTTACATCTAACATACGCCGTAAAATGAAACCGGAACGATATTGTTGTGGAGACGACCTATGTTCACGAAATGTGCATTCCTGTCAGGGATTTCGTCTATAACAATTAAATCAAAAGTTTCTTGCCGCCAGTTGCTGGCATAATTACCAAGTACCTGGCCGTAATTGTGCGGAACCAATACCACTACAGGCTGCCTGGGATTCACCTGGGTACAGGCATCCTTCAAGTGCAGACCAAAAGATTTTACCGACCTGAGATTTTCGCAGATCGGGATTCCCATATCTGCAACTGGTGATTCAGCGTTGTGTTTCCCTGAAACCACCTGGATACATGCGCCATTTGAAGTGGCCTCCACCAGCGAGAGGGCGTGGAGGATCTGCTTGGCATCTGCATCAATGGACAGACGCGCCACAACAGGGAGATCCCGGCGAGGAAGAATGTCGCTGGTGGGCAGAAAAATTGTCGATCCGGAGATCTCTGTATTATGGAGAGTGAGACCATATACCGTAGCGCGGCCCTGATT
>JAOZMV010000235.1 GCA_029934095.1 Desulfuromusa sp.
GGATAAAGGAGTGCATGTCGGTGGTATTGAGATCATCCTTTTCGTACCAGGTCGCCGTTGGTAGAACGATGTCCGAATAGACGGCCGAAGTATCCATACGGAAGTTGATATCGACGATCAGGTCGAGTTTGCCCTCCGGGGCGTCCTTATGCCAGACCACTTCCTTGACTGACTCTTCGGCAGTTTCCGGAGCGACGGTACTGGAATGGGTGCCGAGATAATGCTTGAGGAAGTACTCGTGCCCCTTGGCACTCGACATCAGGGCGTTGCCGCGCCAGATGAACCAGACCCGTGGCCAGTTTTCTGGCGCATCCGGATCTTCGACGGCAAACTTCATGTTTTTGTCTTTTAACTGCTTGACTGTCCAGTCGACGATCTCCTGGTTACTTTTGGCTCCGGCGCTCTCAGCTTGCTTGACCGCTTCGGTCGGGCTGCGATCAAACTGGGGGTAGAAGGGCAGCCAGCCGTTGCGAACCGCCCGCACTTGTTGATCCATAGTATGGCCTGCGGTGATATTGTTGCTCTCAGCGACTGCGTTGACCCGCGTTTCGTCAGCAGTCCGCTCGTAACGCCACTGATCGCTGTGGACATAATGGAATGAGGGGGTATTCTGGAAGCGGGGTGGTTTCGACCAGTCGAGGGCACCCATGATGGTCGCCCAGGGAGCGACCGGCGCCAGTTTTTCCTGACCAACATAATGGTTGAGGCCGCCACCGTTTTTACCGACACAGCCGCACAACATCAAAGCCGCGATACCAGCGCGATACAGCAGGTTGGCGTGATACCAGTGGTTGACACCGGCACCGATGATGATCGAACACTTGCCTTCGGTGGTTTCCGCCGTCGAGGCCCACTCGCGGGCGAACTGGGCAACATTGGCGCGGTCGATGCCAGTAAATTTTTCCTGCCAGGCCGGAGTATAAGCCCCCTGCTCGTCATCGTAACTTTGCGGATACTCCCCAGCGAGACCGCGATTAACGCCGAACTGAGCCATCAGCAGATCAAAAACGGTGGTCACCGGGATTCGGCCGTCAGCTGTTTCCAGATACTGAACCGGGACGCCGCGACTGCTCCGGCTGTCGCTGGAAAAATCATCAAAGCTGACCTCTAAAACCTCTGCTTCGTTGCCCAGTAACGACAGGGCTGGGGCGATATCGCCGCCGTCCTGCCCGTCTTTCATCTGCAGGTTCCACTCACCTTTTTTCTGTTGCCAGCGGAAACCGAGAGTGCCGAGCGGCATCTTCGCCTGATCCTGTTCCTCATCCCAGACCAGATATTTGAAGCCACCGTTCTCTGCTTCTTTATAAGGTTCGATACTGGCGGCAGTCGCCATCCGACCCGCCCGGAAAACACCATCTTTTTCCGTGAGCTGAACCAGAAAGGGTGTATCGGTGTAGCGTTTCAAGTAGTCCATAAAATAAGGCGTTTTAGCCTGATGATGGAATTCACTGAGAATGACATGGTTAACCGCCATCCAGAAAGCGCCGTCCTGTCCGGCGTGGGCCGGAATCCACCAGTCGGCATGCTTCGAGGTCATGCTGAAGTCGGGCGAGAGGACGGTAACCTTGGAACCGTTGTGCCGGGCCTCAACCAGAAAGTGGGCGTCTGGGGTGCGGGTCATGTTGACGTTCGAGCCGACGACAGCAATATATTTACTGTTGTACCAGTCGGCACTTTCCGAAACATCGGTCTGCTCGCCCCAGACCTCGGGCGAGGCATTCGGCAGATCACAGTACCAGTCGTAAAAACTCAGGTTGACGCCACCCAGCAGTTGCATGAAACGGGAACCGCCGGCAAAGCTGAGCATCGACATGGCCGGAATCGGCGAGAAGCCGATCAGGCGATCGGCACCATGTTTTTTAATCGTGTAGATGGTCGAGGCAGCGATGAGCTCCTCAGCCTCGTCCCAACTGGCCCGGCGAAACCCGCCCTTGCCTCTGGCTTGCTGGTAGCTTTTGCGCTGGATAGGATCTTCCATGATCGATGCCCAGGCGGCCACCGGGTCTTCATGCTTGGCTTTAGCGGCTCGCCAGAGATCGACGAGTACACCGCGCAGGTAGGGATATTTAACCCGCAGCGGGCTGTAGAGATACCAGGAGAACGAGATTCCCCGTTGACAGCCGCGCGGTTCGTAAGGGGGGATGCCGTCTTCGAGTGGCGGATAATCGGTCGCCTGCAGTTCCCAGCCGACAATACCGTCCTTGACGTGCACGTTCCAAGAGCAGCTCCCGGTACAGTTGACCCCGTGGGTACTGCGCACCACCTTGTCGCACTGACTCCGGTTACGGTAGAATTCTTCCCAGACCCTCGCCTTTGGATCGATGATATCTTTAATCCAACTCATCTCAGCCCACCTTTATTCATGAAGTTTCGGTGTTGGTCAATCAGTGGTTGCCGCGTCGCACGCATGCGTCTTAATCCGACCAGAAAGGTCAATCCGAGCAGAATTGCAACACCGACAATGACCAGCAGAAGTAACTTGCCGGTACTTGGAGTTGCGGATAACTCTGAGGTTTGTTGCAGGAAGGCGGTCAGGTCGGCCTGCTCTGTTTCAATCAGGGGCCGGCTTTCATAGATTGCTTCCATGCTCGGAAAGGCCAGTGATTGCAGCACCCCTTCAACACCCTCGCGCCCATAATTATCGTAAAGAGTACTGAGATCCGGTCCGTAGTTGGCACCGTCAGCCATCCCGAAACCGGTCAGATTGTGACAGGCCAGACAGGGGGCGCCACCATTGCTGAAGGCGGTCTTGCCGACAAACAGCGCCTTACCTTGTTCGGCATCACCGGCTGCAAAAACTGTTACTCCTGAACACAGCAGCATCAGGGCAACCACTGTGGTAGAGAGAAACCTGCATCCCGACATAGAGCTCTCCTTTGGTTGGCAATAAACAAATTTGTGCGAAATAACTTGAGAAAACAAAGAAATCAGATCGTCATTAAGTGCCGGTTCTTGTAGGCGTGGAGGCAATCTTAATGATAGCAGACATTCAGTTGTTGACAATGCGCCTTTGTTTTGCTGATTTATATTCTTGAGTTGTTTTCACGAATCGTACCAAGGAAGGGCTGATGGCTATAAATTATTGAAAAATAAAGATAATACTTTGTTGATTGACGTGAGTCTAAAGGCTGGAATCCTGTTTACCGGATCTAAACGTTACC
>JAOZMV010000023.1 GCA_029934095.1 Desulfuromusa sp.
CTCAAGCAGCCAGACCCGGGAACTTCGGGCGGACAGCCCTCAATCGTTCCCCTATTCGACCTTGCTCCGGATGGGGTTTACCGAGCTTCCAACGTCACCGTTAGAACTGGTGAGCTCTTACCTCACCCTTTCACCCTTATCCGCCTTCGCAATGCTTCGGCAGACGGTCTTCTCTCTGTGGCACTTTCCCTGGGGTTACCCCCGGTTCCCGTTAGGAACCATCCTGTCCTCTGGAGCCCGGACTTTCCTCCCCCCACACCAGCTAAAGCTTTGGTGGGCGGCGATCATCTGTCCTTCTTTGACCAAATTTATAGCTGATTATTGTTTCTCTGTCTCAGCATATAAAATCCGGTTGCAATGGGGGCAGGTTTGGATTTCTACAACTTGCAACAGCTTATTATACTGCTGTGGTGGCAGCTGCATATTACAACCAAGACAAGCTCCATTTTTGGCTAATGCAAGAGCCAACCCGCCCCGACGCTTGAACAGGGTATGGTACTTTCGCAACAAACTGACAGGAAGTTCTGCCGCAACCGATTCTCGGGTCTTAGTCCGCTTCAATAGTACTTTTTCAGACTCATCGAGCAATTGTTTCAACTCAGCACCACGAGCTTCTGATTTTTCCTGAATGGCAGCAAGTTCATCCTGCTTCTCCTGAAGATCCTCCTCAAGAGTTGTCACTTCCTGTTGCTTGGCCTGCATCTGTTCTTCAACATCCTTGTTCGCCTTTTTGGCAACATCAATCTCTTTCAGAACAGCCACATATTCTTTCTGGGTTTGGATCTCAGGCAAGCGCGCCTCCACCCGGGTCACATTGTCCCGTTCCTTCAGCAAGCCTTGCTGCAGCTCTGCTTCCGCCTGTTGCAACTGAGCCACCTCATCGTTCAACTGATCAAGCATTGCCTGAACACGAGTGGCATCAGTCTCAAAAGTATCCAACTCATCAGAATAATCCTTGCGGGTTGCTTCGATAGAGCTGATTTCCTGGTCAATTTCCTGAAGATCTCTCAGCAGGTTCATTTTGTTTTGCACGTTAATATCCTCCATGTTCAGTCCATGTTGCGACAGTCAGAATACCACCAATGGATCACTCTCTGCTGTCATTTCTATAACCTCAAGATGAAATTGTTGTTCGGTAGAAACTTTTCGTAACCGCTGGGAAAGTTCTGCTACCATTATTTGTTCCGTGGCAAAGTGGCCAGCATCAATCAATGCAACACCTTCCGCTCTGGCTCTTTGTGCTTCATGAAATTTGATATCTGCAGTGACCAGACAATCTGCACCATGGCTTACTGCAGCGGAAAATAGCGACATTCCGGTGCCACCACAAACAGCGACCCGGTTGATCTGCTGTTGTAAATCGCCAACCAGTTTGAGCGCCGGAAGCTGTAAATTCACCTTCACCTGCTCCGCAAACTGCTGCAATGAAATAGTTTGTTCAAGTTGACCAACCCGCCCCAAGCCAACATCATGGCGTTCCTTTTCCAAGGGAATCAGGTCATAAGCCACCTCTTCATAGGGGTGAGCTTTTAACATCCGGGAAACAATCTTATTCGACAAAGAAACAGGAAGAATTGTCTCCAACCGCACCTCTTCAGTCGCCTCAAGCTCACCGGGAGTCCCGATAAACGGCTGTGTTCCCTGATTGCCACGAAAGGTTCCGGTGCCACGACTGCTGAACGAGCAGTGGTCATAAGCATCAATATGTCCCGCGCCAGCAGCAAAAACAGCATCCCGAACTTCCATTGCATATTCGGGAGGGACATAGACAACCAGCTTGTAGAAATGGCCCTTCTGCGGACGCTCCAGCGGGACTATGTTGGTTATCCCCAACCGCTGAGCCAACCAGTCGTTTAAGCCATCAGCAGCTCGATCCAGATTGGTGTGGGCACTCACTACGGCGATATCCTGCTTGATCGCCTGGAACAGAACCCGCCCGGTCATATCTGTAGGGCTCAGATGTTTAATCGGCCTGAATATCAAGGGATGGTGTGAAACAATTAGCTCTGCTCCGAGGCGCTGTGCCTCCTGAACGGCAATCTCCTCAGCATCCAGACAAACCAGAACCTTGGTAACTTCAGCTTTCGGGTCACCAACTTGCAACCCGACATTATCCCACTCTTCAGCTAAATCCGGGGGACAAAGTTGATTCAGTAAACCGATGATATCGGTTAAACGAGCAGTTTTTGGCTTCACTAGCCGCCCTCTTCTGCAAAAAGAAAGAGTGCACCGGTTTTCCGATGCACTCTTTCACTATCTAGTTCTCCACAGTTGCGAACTGTGTCCCAATCTTTTCGCTTCTCCGTGGTTCAATATCGGGAAGCATCAACCTTGTTAAGTAATTATTTCCGTTCAATCCAGATTACCTAATACAATAAGTTAGTTACATAACGTCACTAGAGTTAATGGTGGGCCCACCAGGACTCGAACCTGGGACCAGCCGGTTATGAGCCGGCGGCTCTAACCAACTGAGCTATGGGCCCCCTCGCACAAGAGTACAGAATAAGAAAAGTGACCCACCACTGTCAAGTGAAAGTATCTTTTTCACCTACAAAAATTGATGACCTGCAAGGCGTAGGGGACTGAATTCACATTCTGTCTCCCGAAACCCGGGGACAGACCTCAGGTCAGGCCCCTCACAGTCGAGATCCTGAAAAACTGCTGCAACACCGGAGGGTGGACTTTTTGCCACGCCAAGCTATCAACTTTCAGTGGAAGCAAATCCCCGCAATCTTTTTGCTCGACTTGGATGGCGTAGTTTACGCAGAGCCTTGGCCTCAATCTGTCGAATCCGCTCACGGGTTACGTTGAAATCTTGACCAACTTCTTCAAGGGTATGGTCAGATTTCTCACCGATTCCAAACCGCATTCGCAAAACTTTTTCTTCCCGTGGGGTCAAAGAAGCGAGCACTCGCGAAGTTTGATCGGAAAGATTTCCCTTAAGAACCGCTTCCAATGGTGAGATAACGGCTTTGTCTTCAATAAAATCACCAAGTGAGGAGTCTTCCTCCTCTCCGATTGGAGTTTCCAGACTGATGGGTTCTTTGGCAATCTTCAGGACTCGCCGAACCTTATCCAGGGGAAGGTCCATCCGCTCAGCAATTTCCTCCGGAGTCGGTTCACGACCACACTCCTGAACCAACTGCCGGGTGGTTCTTATCAGCTTGTTGATCGTCTCTATCATATGCACCGGAATCCTGATAGTCCGAGCCTGGTCAGCGATCGCCCGAGTGATTGCCTGACGAATCCACCAGGTTGCATAGGTGGAAAACTTATAGCCTCGGCGGTATTCGAACTTGTCAACCGCCTTCATCAAGCCGATATTCCCCTCCTGAATCAGGTCAAGAAACTGCAAACCACGATTGGTATATTTTTTTGCAATGGAAACAACCAAGCGCAGATTGGCCTCAACCAGCTCAGCTTTTGCTTTTTTGGCAATCCACTCACCCTTATAAACTTTTTTCAGGTATTCCAGCAAATCGCCAGGTTCAAACCCGGACTCTTCCGTAACCCGTTTAAATTTACGTTCCGCCGATAACAAGCGTTTCTCTACCGACAAAAGGATATCACCGGCAACATTCAACTCGTTGGCAACAGCGTGTGCATCCTCATCACTCTGCCGCATCCGGGTCAAATAGCCACTGATCTCACTATAAGGACGACTGACTTTCTCTTCACAGTCAGCGATTTCAGCCTTCCCTTTTTTCACCTGATCACCCATATCCTTCAGGCGGTCAACGATTTTGGCAACCTGAAAATCCTTCAGGTGAACCTCCCGCAGCAGCTTGATCAGTTGATCGCGGGCAGCAGTCTGTTGTGTTTCCAGTTCTTTCTGCTTTTTCTTAGCCGGAGCTGCCAACAATGATTCCTGGATTTCCCCTAGATGTTGTTCCAGAGCACCGAGCTTTTCGTGCAGTTCCAACAGCCGCTTACGCTGCGTCCCTTCAACTTCGCCCCCCTCTTCCTCATCATAGTCGCGGGTTATATCAGAAACCCGGGCCTGTTCCTTTTCCAGCCGCCCCAGCAACTGCATCACTGCATGAGCAGCAATCGGGGTTCGCATCACCACTTTAGTCACCTGGGCTTCACCCTCTTCAATCCGTTTGGCGATTTCAACTTCACCCTCACGGGTCAGCAGGGCAACCTGGCCCATTTCACGCAGATACATACGTACCGGGTCACTGGTTCTGCCAAGGGTTCCCGCCTCTAACTCAACTTCTCGTTCGTCACCTTCACTCTCATCATCCTTTGAGTTTGAAGCTTTACTCTCAGATTCGACTACTTCGATATCCATTTCACCAAACATACTCATGACATCCTCAAGTTGCTCCGAGGAGACCATGTTGGCGGGCAACATATCATTCACTTCGTCGTAGGTGAGAAAACCTCTCTCCTTGCCCATATCGATCAGCTGTTGAATTTCATCCGGATTAATTTTTTTAGCCATTATTGCACCGTTCTCCTCTGCCGTCTGAACATATTCAGACTTATATATTTAAGTAAGTGTAACGACTACTTTAGATTTGTAAACTCTTTCAACGAATCATTTAGATTTTCTGTTTCGCTACCCTGCTCATAGTAACGAATTTTATCAAGCGACTCCCCCCGTCGCCGCTTGCTTTGTTCGTATTGTAATGCCTTCAGACAGTCGGTAAAAATAGCATCAACATTCTCACTGAATTGACCCTGATCAAATCTGGATAAATCAATCAGTAGAGGGACCTTGTCGGGGTCAAGCTTGCTGATTAAAGATTTTATATCGAAGCCGGAATCGGTGGCATTATCCAGCAGAAGCTGTGCTATTTCCAGGGCATCCTGATGATTAAAAAGATCGTGCCCCCCGGCCGCGATTATTTTTTCTTGAGAAACATGATTCTGCAATAAAAGACAGAGTAAAGTTTTTTCCGAACGACTCCAGCCCGGTTTCAATTCAGCCGGTTTGACTACTTCAGTATAAACATCTCCGACAGCACCGGAAAAAGGGGCTTCCGGGAGGGGATAATCCTCAGGCGGTGGCGCTGCGGAATAAATACTCCTTTTCTGCTGCCCCCGATCAGTTACCTTTTTCTTCACCTCTTTCAGCTGCTCCAGGTCAATGCCACTGCGTTGAGCCAATTCTTTCAAATAAAGGTCCTGCTCCAGCTCGCTACTCAACCCGGCAATCTGCTCTACAATCTTTTCAGCTGCCTGCGCCTTCTGTTCAATCCCACGACCCGCTTCAGTCAGAAGATCATCAATAAACAGATCCATCACCGAACGTGCTTTTTCAAGTCGAAGCCGAAAAGCCTCAGCACCCTCCCGCTGGACGAAAGAATCGGGATCATCTCCACCGGGCAACTCAATCACCGCAGCCGGGAGCCCTCCCTCTTGCAATACCGTCATCGCCTTGAATGTTGCCTTCCTCCCGGCGGTATCCTGATCAAACAACAGCACCACCCGTTGCACGTAGCGCTTGAGAATTCGCACATGATCCACAGTTAAAGCAGTTCCACAGGTTGCAACAACCTGGGGAAACCCGGCTCGACACAACGCCAGTTGATCAAAATAACCTTCAACTACCAGGACCTCCCCACTCTGGCGCATCGCTTGCCGCGCCTGATAGAGGCCAAACAGAACCCCCCCTTTATGATAAATCGGAGATTCCGGTGAATTGATATATTTTGGTTTATTGTCATCCAGTACCCGTCCGGCAAAAGCAACAATCTGTCCAGACAAATCATAAATCGGAAAGATCAACCGCCCTCGAAACAGGTCATAATCACCTTCGTTCTGCTTGCGCGGACGAATCAACCCAAGAGTCCGAGCATCTTCAGTCCGGCATTCTTTTTCTTCAAGATGCCTTTTCAACCCATCCCAGGAATCAAGGGCAAAACCAATTTGATACTCCCCGGCAGCCTTACGTCCATAACCGCGAGTTTTCATATACGTTCTTGCCACAGCACCAGCCGGGTGATCCATCAATAATTGATGAAAATAGCTTGCAGCAACTTCATTGACCCGATAGAGCCGTTCCCGCTGCCGCTGCCGTTGTTCTTCTTCAGGCGACAGCGTTCGCTCTTCCAGATCGATCCCGATCCGTTCCGCTAAACGGCGCACGGCATCAGGAAAAGTGAGCCCTTCGATCTGCATCAAAAAGGAGAAAGCATCTCCACCAACGCCACAACCAAAACAATGAAAGAATTGCCGGGCAGAGTTCACACTGAACGAGGGGGACTTTTCTGAATGAAATGGGCAGAGACCCATATGATTAACACCGGAGCGCTTCAAACTGACATATTGTGAAATCAATTCGACAATATCAGTCTGTTCACGAACTTCGTTAATCTTACCTTCTGAAATTTGTCCGGTCATGAGTGACTCAATTCAGCGATCGTTATATTTTCTCCACCCTGATCTGCCGGTGCAGCATAAAATGCTGTAACCCCTTTTTCCCCGGCTAAATGTTCACGCACCGCTCGGCGGAGAATACCTTCCCCGGCGCCATGGATAATTTCAACCTGCTATAAGTTATTCAGCATGGCATCATCAATAAAGCGTTCTAAATGAGCCAGTGCTTCATCAACCCGCTGACCTATCAACTTTAACCGGGTACTGATCTGCCGCTCTACGACTTTACGGGAGACTTGTCCGCTAACCTTGAATGGTTCAACAAAACGGCGTGGTTTAAACTGCTCCAGTGCCGCCAATGGTTGCCGCATCCGCTTACCACCCACCAGCAACTCGACACTCTCACCATGCAAACGCTCAACCTGTGCTTCAATCCCCAAAGCCGGGATTCGCAACAACTCTCCTACCACCAATTCTACCGGAATAGCTCCTGTCCGTTTCTGCTTTGGCTTAAACGGTTTCAGCTCCTCCCTGGCAATGGTGAGTTGCTGCCGTTCATCGATAGATTGGAGCGGCAAGACCGGGCCGGGTTTATGCTTACGCAATTTTTTCATGCGTGCCTCGGTCGCCGTAATCAACTCCTCCGCCTGACGGGTTGCCCGAGCAAGAATCTCCCGCTTTTTCTCTTTGAGCTGGCTCAATTGCCGCTTCCGTAACTGCTGCGCAATATCCGCCTCAATGCGGGACTGTTTTACCTGCGACAATTCATCTTCCAACTCCTGCTGGCGGGCATTGAGTCGTGTCAGCAGAACGCTATGGTCATGCTCCTCTTCACCGAGGTATTGAACCGCCCGCTGGATAACTGGAGTGGGCAAACCCAGCCGTCTGGCCGTTGTCAACGCACTACTGGCACCAGGAATCCCATAACGCAACCGATAAGTCGGGAGCAGTGTTTCAGGATCAAACCCAACCGCAGCATTTTCAATCGCAGCATGCCCGTGAGCAAAATGCTTCAATTGTCCCAGATGGGTCGTCAGCACTATTTTCGCCCCCTGCCGGCAAAGCTGGTCAAGAACCGCCTGGATCAGGGCTGCCCCTTCTGCCGGATCGGTTCCGGTCCCCGCTTCATCAAGCAAGACCAAAGTTTCTGCATCAGCCTGTTCAAGAATTTCTCGAACCTTCAACAAGTGACCGGAAAAAGTTGACAGACTCTCTTCAATACTCTGTTCATCACCAATATCGACATGCAGATGCTGATAGAGGTGGAGCCGGCTATCGGGATCGCAAGGGATATGCAGCCCTGAACGCACCATCAACAACAGCAATCCCAGAGTTTTTAATGCGACCGATTTCCCCCCGGTATTCGGGCCGCTGATCACCAGAGCATGACAGCCCTCTGGCAGCAGGATATCGACTGGAGCGGCAGCCGACAGATCAAAGTGACCGTCCACTTCCATCAATAGCGGGTGTCGAGCTTGCCGCAGTTCGACAATCGAGTCGCTCACCAATTCAGGACGGCAGCCATGATAGCTGCGCGACAATCTTGCCGCTGCAAAACGGAGATCTATCCGTGCCAGAAAAGTCTGATTTATATCCAGAACAGCGGCATCACGCCGTACCAACTCTGCCAGCTGCAACAGAATCCGTCGTTCCTCACGCTGTTCTTCTCGAACTAACTGCTGGAGCCGATTGTTCCCTTCCAGAACCTGAGAAGGTTCTAGATAAAGAGTTTGCCCACTCGCTGATTCATCCTGAACAAAACCTTTTATCTGGCCCCGACAATCACTTTTTAACGGCACCACATAGCGATTATTGCGGATGGTTATCAACCGCTCCTGAAACAAGCTGGATGAATGATCCCCGGTCAACAACTGATCCAACTGCTGCTTGATCCGACTCTTGGTCTGGCGAATCTGATAACGCAAATCGCCCAGCTCAAACGAGGCGCTATCGAGAAGTTCACCACGCGAACTGATTGAATCCTGCAGGCGCCGCTGCAACTCAGGCAGTGCTACTATCCCTGCGGCCGCTTGAGCCAATCGAGATTTCTGATCCTGGGTCTTGAACCAATGTCGACAATCCCCCATAACCCGCAATGACTGGGCTACTTTCAGCAGATCTTCGACAACAATCAGGCTCCCTTCAGCCTGAACCGACTTGAGCAATACTGACAGATCCCAACAACCACCTAACGAGGGAGACTGTCCATCGAGTAACCACTGAACCGACTCATCAACCTCCGTCAAGGCCGCATCAATAACATCCCGGTCGGACAATGGGACTAATTGTGCCGCCTGTAAATATCCCGGCTCCGATTGAGTTTGACCTGCCAACAGGGTTCTCAGTCGTGGGTATTCAAGTCGTTGTAATGCTGCTTCGTTACAGATCATCTGGATTTCAAATAAATTGGGTCGTGTTGCCCCGCTATCGACCAATCAAGCTCCGGCTCCCGGCAAATATCGACTCCCCGAGAGCAACAAATGGGGGTGCCAGATGTGAACTCTTGAGCTTTTCCCTGGCAGCACCCGGAGCCACCGAGGAACTGAGAGCAAGAATGATCATCGCCAAAATAACCACCCCCTGAATAATTCCAAACACCGCCCCAGCCAACCGATTAAAGCCACCCAGAAAAATATGTTTGATAAAGCGGTGCAGAACAAAGCCAATTAAGGCAAAAAGGATGACCACTAGCAGAAAAATGGAGAGAAAAGCCCCCCAGATACAAAGCTGTGCCGGCAGATTGAAAGAATCCTGTAAAAACTGCGCTAACGGCAGATGAAAGGTGAAAGCAAAAATACCCCCCAAGACCAACCCGAGCAGCGAACAAACTTCCTTTAGTAATCCGCGAAAAACCCCTTTTAACAGAAAAAAACAGAGGATCACCAATATAGCGATATCAACCAATCCCAAAAATTGCTCCGCTTATCCTGCCAACAGTTCCCGGACCAGTTGATTGACCACTTTACCGTCGGCACACCCTTTGGTTCTGCCCATAACCTGCGGCATGACCTTGCCCATGTCCTTTATCGAAGTTGCACCGGTTTCAGCAATGACCGCAGTCACAATATCCCGAACTTCCGCTTCACTTAGCTGAGCAGGAAGATAACCCTGCAAAATTGCCATTTCAGCTTCCTCTTTAGCCGCCAGTTCAGGACGATCATTATCACTGTACATCTGTGCAGCTTCGCGTCTCTGCTTCACTGCGGTACCTATAACACCAAGAATCCCGTTATCGTCCAGATCCTGACGCAGTTCGATCTCTTTATTTTTAATTGCACTGCGCAACTGACGAATGGTTCCAAGACGATCCACCTGTTTAGCTTTCATCGCCGTTTTCATATCCTGAACAAGTTGGTCTTTGAGACTCATAGGCTGCATCCGCGAGCAAGAGAATAAAATACAAAGAGGGTGCCCAGAGAATTCTGGCACCCATACTTAAGTTTTTTCTGTCAACCACCCCAGAAACACCCAATTCTGGAGCCATTTAAACGAATTTTGTAGTTTATTTGTTTCATCCCCATAAATCAAGAATTTCTTTGACTTTCCTACACTTTTTCTTGCCTGGAAGCTTTTATTGAATTGACAGTGGAGAGATCAACGCTAAGCTAAAGTTATGGATAAAATTCTACTCTTTACAATTCTGAGCCTGTTTCTATTGATTGGATCTCCAGTCAGATCGGGCGATCCTGCAGGGACAACCATCCGCCACCTGCACATTGCCTCATCCATCAATCCGGTGACCGCCTCATTCATAGTCACACAGATCAGCATTGCCAACCAGAACGCCGAACGGGCGATCCTGATTCAGATCGACACCCCCGGTGGACTGGATACGGCCATGCGTGACATCATCCAGGCTGAATTAAATTCGATCATTCCAGTGATTGTCTATGTTGCTCCCCAGGGGGCACGGGCCGCCTCAGCCGGGGCACTAATTACCCTGGCGGCAGATTTTGCCGTTATGGCTCCGGGGACCAATATCGGCGCTGCCCACCCGGTTGCAATTGGTGCAGGTAAGCAACCTGATAGCACGATGATGGAGAAAGTTGAAAACGATGCTGCGGCCTATGCCCGAAGTCTGGCACAAAAACGCGGGCGCAATCAGGACTGGGCAGAGCAGGCAGTTCGAGAAAGCGTCTCAATCTCTGCGCAAGAAGCATTGGACCTGTCGGTCATCGATCTGATTGCAGATAATACCGAGAATTTATTGCAGCAATTGGATGGCTATAAATATATCCGTGGCGGTGAGACTCGAATCTTTTATGGCACCGATGCGGTCTTCGAGCCGATTGAAATGACCTGGCGACAAAAGGTTCTCAATGCCCTCAGCAATCCGAATATCGCCTATCTGTTGATGATGCTAGGTATCGCCGGAATCTTTTTTGAAATTTCCCAGCCGGGAGTTGTTTTCCCGGGAGCTATCGGCGCCATCGCCATTCTGCTGGCACTGTTTGCTTTTTCATCTCTGCCGGTCAATTACGTTGGCGTGCTGCTGATTATCCTTGCCGTCGTCCTATTTATCCTTGAGGTAAAGGTTGTTTCTTACGGAATGCTCTCGGTTGGCGGAATTATTGCCATGGCATTCGGCTCGCTGATGCTGATCGACAGCAGTGAACCCTACCTGCAGATTTCCCGGGCAGTGATCGCCGCAACCGTAACCGTCAGTGCCGGATTTTTCCTCCTCGCTACCGGGATGGTCATCCGCACTCAGCGCCGGCCAGTCACCTCCGGGAAAGAAGGAATGGTCGGGGAAACCGGGGAAGTCATCGACGCAGTTAATGGCAAAGGGATGGTTTTCGTCCACGGCGAATATTGGCAGGCATGTTCTGACCAGCCAATAGCGGCAGGGGCAACTATCGAAATTGTTCGGGTTATGGCCGGACTCAAACTGGAAGTCAAAGAAATCAACCTGGCGGAAACAATCGAGCCACAGGAGGACTAAAATATGTTTGGACTGGGATCTGGGTTTTTCTTGATTATAGCACTCGCCTTCATCGTGATGATTATCGCGTCTGCTATCCGTATTCTGCTTGAATACGAACGGGGAGTGGTCTTTCGCCTCGGTCGGTTTTCGGGGGTCAAAGGGCCGGGTCTGAAGTTTATCATCCCGGTTATTGACAAGTTGGTAAAAATCAATATGCGCACCATCGCTATGGATATCCCCCCACAGGATATTATCACCCGCGACAATGTCTCTATCAAGGTCAACGCGGTGCTCTATTTTCGTGTTGTCCATCCGGACAAAGCACTGATTGAGGTCGATAACTACCTCTATGCAACCAGTCAACTGGCTCAGA
>JAOZMV010000236.1 GCA_029934095.1 Desulfuromusa sp.
GCGGGTTCTTTCGGAGGATGTCGATGAAATTACGGCTCCCGGATTTATTGGTGAACTAGGTATCTTACCAGATCACACCCCGCTGTTGACGACACTAAAAGTAGGGGAACTCTCCTATAAAAAAGGCAATGAGGTTTTTCATATTGCTGTTAACTGGGGGTACCTCGAAGTTGAAAAGGAAACGGTTACGGTTCTGGTTGATACCGCAGAGCGGGCCGATGAGATTGATTTAGCACGTGCCAAAGCTGCTTTGGGTCGTGCAGAGGACGCTCTAAAGGTGTTATCGCAAGAAGACAAGAAGTATATGATCATGGAAGCTGCTTTGCAGAGAGCTCTGATTCGAATTCAGGTGGCAGGTAAAGGCAGTTAACTACTACGAATAGATAGATTTATTGTTGTTACAAAAGGCACCTCATTTGAGGTGCCTTTTTTTGATTGAGCTTGAAGCAATAATAATGAAATGGGGGGAGCGGGCTAAAATCAGTTGACTTTCCGCTAATATTGGGATTAATTAACAGATAGGGTTCATTTACACACTATGTTATGTATTGTCTTTAAAGGCTGAGATGGATATGGCGACTAAACAGATATCATCAAGATTTACCTGTCTCACTATTGCGTTAGGATTTTTTATCTGCAGTGGGCTATGGGCACTTTTTTCCGATAAACTTTTTTCCGTACTGTTGAATCAACCCTCTCTGGCACAGCGTTCCGTCGGTCCCAGCCATTGGTTTTTTATCGCGATGTCAACGGGAATGCTCTATTGGCTGCTGCGCTATTGGGAGATTGCCATCGAAGCCTCCCAAGCCTCCTTAGAAAAAGTCAACCGTTCGTTGAGAAGCTTTAGTGAGTGTACTAAGGCAATAACTCGAATTGATGATGAATCCAAACTGATGGAAGAGATTTGTCAGATTTGTGTTGAGGTTGGCGGTCATAAAATGGCCTGGGTTGCTTTTGGTGAAGATAACCCGGAGAAAGATTTACATCCAGTAGCACATTGGGGTTCTGATGGTTGTTTCTTGGAAACCTTGAATGCCAGTTGGGCAGATACAGAACGTGGTCATGGGCCTGCAGGGACCAGTATTCGAACCGGAAAAGTCACTGTGTTTCATAATATATTGACCAACCCCCTGTATCGTCCCTGGCGTGAAGCGGTAGAAAAATGTGGTTATACTTCCTGTATTGCGATACCGCTGGTTGATGCGGGTAAAGTTTTTGGTAGTTTGGTGATTTTTGACGAAAAACCCCATGCTTTTGATGCTGAGGAAGCGCAGCTATTGGAAGAATTGGCTGGGGATCTGGCTTACGGGATTAAAACGTTACGTCTGAAAAAAGTGAGTCAGCGTGAAATGGATGAACGGTTGATGCTGGCAACCGTTATGGATCAAACCTCAGATGGGGTTATCATCTTTGATGCAGACGAAACGATCCAATACCTTAATCCAAGTTTTGTTGCCCTCTGTGGTGTCCCTGAAGAGGAAAGTCGGGGGATCACTATCCATGAGTTTGAATGTTCCAAGCGCAATCCACTTTTTTATCAAGCCATTTTGAGTGTTTTTTCAAGTAATCAACCTTTAAGTGGCCATTTTGTAAATAAGAAAAGGAATGGTGAAGAATACGACATGGAAGCACGGGTTGCCCCTGTTTTTGGCGATTCCGGACAGGTAGTGCGCTATGTAGCGACGATTCGCGATGTCAGTGAATCGGCTCATCTGCAACAACAACTTCGACAGGCGCAAAAAATGGAGGCGCTGGCAACACTCTCGGGTGGTATCGCCCACGATTTCAATAATATTCTGGCAATTATTATTACCAATATGGAGATGACTCTCGAAGATGTCCCCGAAGAGAGCCCGTTATATGGTTCTATGGAACTGGTTCTCAAGGCGGGGCTAAGAGGGAAGAAATTGGTCAAACAGTTTTTGACCATCAGTCGCCAGGCAGAACAGCCCGAAAAAATAATTCAAATTGAGGGTGTTATTGCAGAGTGTTGCTCACTATTACGCTCAACCCTGCCAGCAACGATCGAATTACGTCAGCATTTTGAGACAGAGTCCGGGCTGGTTGCCGCAGATCCGACCCAGATCAATCAGGTTATCATGAATCTTTGTACCAATGCCGGTCACGCGATGAGCGAGAAAGGGGGGGTCTTAGATATCACTCTGAGTGATGTACGGTTGACAGCAGCTGATATCAGCCGTTATCCAGGACTGCAACCCGGAGAATTTATCAAATTAATCGTGGCTGATACGGGACATGGTATGACTCGGGAGGTTCTTGATCGGATCTTTGATCCATTCTATACCACCAAGGCTCCGGGAAAAGGGACCGGGCTGGGCCTTTCAATTGTTCACGGCATTATCAAAAGTCATCGTGGCTACATTGCAGTCAACAGTATTTTAAATGTTGGGACCACCTTCACCATTCTGTTACCCCGGGTGGAGGGAGTCGGAGCTGGAATAGAAGAGACTTCAGTGCTTAACAAAGTTTCCGGTCCGGTCCATATTCTGTTTGTTGATGATGAGGAAGATTATGTTGCTGGAATGAAAGTTGGGTTGGAACGTTTAGGTTATTCAGTGACGGCTGAAACAGATTGCCGAAAAACCCTGGATATATTTCGCCAGAGTCCCGATTCTTTTGATCTGCTGATTACGGATCAGACCATGCCACATATGACCGGAGTGATGTTGGCACAGGACATCCTGAACATTCGTCCTGATCTCCCGATTATCCTCTGTTCCGGTTCATCACCAGAGACCGATACGGCTGTGAGTCCAGCTAAAGCTAAAGCTGCCGGCATTAGCGAAGTACTGATGAAGCCGGTTCAAAGAAGTGAACTTCATGAGGTGATACAACAGTTGTTGCAGTTGGAATCGGAATAATCTTCAGTGAGGAAGCAATGGCAAAGATACTGATTATAGACGATGAAGAGATGATGTGTGCGACACTATCAACGCTGGTTGAGCGGAAAAAGCATGTGGCTTCCAGTGCTATGACTTTGAAAGAGGGAATCGCTCTTGCTGCTAGCGAAAGCTTTGATCTGGTATTTCTTGATGTCAAAATGCCGGATGGTAATGGTCTTGATGCCCTACCAACAATACAGGCAAGTCCATCAACTCCGGAAGTGATTATTATGACCGGGTTTGGTGATC
>JAOZMV010000237.1 GCA_029934095.1 Desulfuromusa sp.
CTGGGTTCGGTCTGGAGTCGACTGGGTGCTGAGGTCACTATTGTCGAGATGCTGCCGCAGATTATTCCCCAGGCCGATCCACAGGTCGCCCAGACGCTGCAACGTAGTTTGAAGAAACAGGGGCTGAAAATCCTGTTGCAAACGCGACTCGATAAAATTGAAACAACAGCGGATGGTATTCAGGCAACCCTGACAACCACTAAAGGGGAGCAGAAGCTGGTGTGTGACAAGGTTCTGGTTGCTACCGGGCGTCGGGCGTATTCGGCTGAACTGGGACTTGAAGCTGTTGGTTTACAGACAAATAAACAGGGGCAACTGGAGGTTGATGAGAATTACCAGACAACAGTTCCCGGAATCTATGCTATCGGCGATCTGATCCCCGGCCCGATGTTGGCTCATAAAGCCAGCGAAGAGGGGGTTGTTTTTGCTGAACGGTTGGCTGGACAGAAATCTGCGGTTAATTACCAGGTCATTCCGGGAGTGACCTACACCTGGCCTGAAGTTGCAACCGTCGGAAAAAATGAAGCCGAACTGAAAGCGGAGGAGATCCCCTACAAAGCCGGTAAATTTTTCTTTGCTGCCAGTGGTCGTGCCCTCTGTACCGGCATGAGTGAAGGTTTTGTCAAGGTCCTGGCTGATCCAGAGAGTGGCCGCATTCACGGTATTCACATTGTCGGTCCCCAGGCTTCAGAGCTGATTGCAGAGGCGACGACGGTCCTCTCTTTTGGCGGCAGTGTTCACGATTTAGCCGTGACCTGTCATGCACATCCAACTTTGGCAGAGGCGCTCAAAGAAGCAGCTCTGGCTGTAAATAAAGAGGCGATTCACGCCTGATTTTTCTATTGTCGAGTCCCTTGACAAATCAAGGGTGACAGCTGACAATCACCCTTTTTTGAAAATGTCCAACTACGAGGTTTAATCTTGAAAACTTTGAAAAAACTGTTTCTTTTGCTGATTATTGTCGGTCTGGTTGCTGCCGGGGTTTTTTATTTTCGCGACACCAAGGCTCCCCAGTTGAGTCTGACCCCGGGAAGTGGTCCGATCTCCAAAAAAACAAAACTCCTGCTGTCTCTCAATGATGAAGGGATGGGGATCAAAAATGTTCAGGTCATTGTTATTCAAGGGGGGAAGCAGACTCCACTTCTGAAGCGTGATTTTCCACCGCAGACAGGAGTGGCTGATCTGGAACTCGACCTTTCTGTTCTGAAACTGAAGGAAGGTGGTTTGCAGATTGAAGTGAGCACCACGGATCAGTCGATCTACCATCTTGGTAAGGGAAACAGCACCCAACAGCTGTTTACCATGACTTATGATACCCGTGCTCCCATTATTTCAATTCTCAGCAAGGCCCACAACTTTACCAAGGGGGGGAGTGGCCTGGTAATCTTTGGTCTCAACGAGGAGGTCGAGACCACCGGAGTTAAATTCGGTGATTATTTTTTTCCGGCATATCAGCAGGAATCGGGTCATTATGCCTGTCTGGTTGCTTATCCTTATGACGTAAAAGAGAGTGATTTTGTCCCTCGGGTTGTGGCTCTGGATCTGGCTGGAAATGAGCGGCAGCTGGGAATTTATTACCGCGCCAAAAATAAAAAATTTCGCCAGCGAAAAATCAAAATTTCTGATCGATTTCTGACCCAGAAAATTCCTGAATTTGAGAGTATGGTTTCTGATATTGCTAACCCGGTTGATATTTTTCTCTATGTCAATCGAACAGTTCGTCAGCAAAACCGGGATCAAATAGCAGAATTTTCCAGCCAAACAGCTTCCACCCCCCTCTGGAATGGAGCTTTCTTACGTCAGCCAAAGGCGGCAAGTCTGGCACGGTTTGCTGATTACCGTACCTATTACTATAAGGGCAAAGAGATCGACAAACAGGTTCATCAGGGCCAGGATCTCGCTTCGGTCGCTCAGGCAGAGATTGTGGCCGGCAACGCGGGAGAGATTGTCTGGGCCGAGTACCTGGGTATTTACGGGCTCTGTGTCATCATCGACCACGGTTTGGGATTGCAGTCACTGTATGCCCACATGAGTCAACTTGATGTCCAGCCTGGAGATATTGTGGCTCGTGGTCAAATTCTTGGCCGTAGCGGTGCGACCGGTATGGCAGGAGGGGATCACCTCCACCTTGGTATCTTTGTTTCAGGGGTCTCGGTTCAACCTATCGAATGGTGGGACGCCCACTGGTTGCAAGATAATATTGACAATAAATTGCAGATCCCCTGATCAAACCTGTTTTTTTAAGTTGTTGTCGATAAATATTTTATGAAGTTATTTCCCCTTAACAGAGAGAGGTTTACCCGATGAAAAAAGCTGTACTGCTTCTTCTGGTCATTCTGACCGTTTGTTTTTCCGGTAATGCTTTTGCTATTGCGGCAAAAAAAGAGATCAAACCTGGATTTATTTATGTTGGCCCGGTTGGTGATGCCGGTTGGACTTATTCTCACGATCAGGGCCGTCAGGAGATGGAAAAACTTCCCTACGTACAACCATCAACTTTTATTGAGACAGTTCCTGAAGGTGCAGAGTCAGCCCGGGTCATTAATGGTCTGGTGCGTAAAGGGCATAATCTGATTTTCACCACCAGTTTTGGTTATATGGATGCCACCATCGATGTTGCCAAAAGAAATAAAGATATTGTATTTATGCATTGTTCCGGTTTTAAAACTGCGGAGAATGTCGGCACCTATTTTGGCCGGATGTATGAGCCCCGTTACCTGTCGGGTATTGTCGCTGGAAAAATGACCAAAAAAAATGTCATTGGTTATGTTGCTGCGTTCCCGATCCCGGAAGTGATCCGTGGCATCAATGCTTTTACCCTTGGAGTTCGTAGTGTCAACCCCAAGGCTGAAGTCAAGGTTGTCTGGACTCAAACCTGGTTCGATCCAGGCGTCGAGCGTGATGCTGCTGACAGTCTGTTGGATGTGGGCGCCGATGTCCTTACCATGCACCAGGATGCTCCGGCTACCATGCAGGCCGCTGAAGCCCGTGGCGCTTACGTTATTGGCTACAATTCCGATATGCGCAGTTTTGCACCCAATGCTTTTCTGACCGCTCCGATTTGGAACTGGGGTGCCCTCTACACCAAGCTGGCAGAAGAGGTACACGCTGGCACC
>JAOZMV010000238.1 GCA_029934095.1 Desulfuromusa sp.
CTGTGGCGTTCTTCAGGTCATCCCCGTCAGGGTCAAATCCATCCAGCTTAAGATCTTCAAGAATATAGGGCTGAAGAGCTTCTTTGGTCACTTCAGTCAGATATTTTGCCGGTATAATCTCATCGGTGTTAATATCGGATCGATCAAGAAAGATTGCCGATCCACCAAATTTTTTCTGCATATTCTGAATGCTCCCTGTGAAAATCGTGTAGGGGTAATCCTTGTGATCGCCCCTACATTCAAGGTTCGATTAAAGGGTTCTGGCATCAGTGATGACACCGGTCAAAGCTGTTGCTGCCGCCGACTCCGGACTCATCAGATGAACCATACCACCTTTGCCCATGCGGCCATTGAAGTTCCGGTTGCTGGTTGCAGCAGCGACCTCACCTTCGGCCAATACGCCATTACTCATCCCCAGACAGGCACCACAGGTTGGGTTAGTGACGCAAAACCCGGCATCCATAAATATCTGAATGATCCCTTCTGCCAATGCGTCACTAAAGACTTTAGGCGTTGCCGGAGAGACAATACCGCGCACCGAATCGGCAATGGTCTTCCCTTTCAGGATTGCCGCTGCCTGACGCAAATCTTCAATTCTTCCATTGGTACAGGTGCCGATATAGACCTGATCAACCGGAGTCCCGCTCATGTCCTGCACTGACTTAACACAATCGGGTTTATAGCCAAAGGTCACTTGCGGTTCCAGATCGGAAACGTCTATATCCAGAGTTGAGGCATAAATGGCATCGGAATCAGAAACCCATTGCTGATAATCGGCCAGCGCCGCTTCCTTATCAGCGAAGTCGTCTTTGATAAACTCCCAGAGGTATTCAACGGTGGTCATGTCGGGCATACAAACTCCCGAAGTGCCGCCAGCCTCCACCGCCATATTGCACAGGGTCATCCGTGCTTCCATGCTCATCTGCTCAACAATCGGTCCCTGAAATTCGATCACTCGATCAGTGGCACCATTGACTCCCAATCGGGCAATAACATGGAGGATGACGTCTTTTGCGTAAACACCTGCGGCAAGAGTTCCGTTCAGATTGACCCGGATAGTTGCCGGCTCACGGAAGGCACAGACCCCTTTCAAAATCCCAACTTCGAGATCTGTGGTTCCAACACCCGCGGCAAAAGCACCAAAAGCACCATGAGTACAAGTGTGACTGTCCCCCATAATCACCGTATATCCGGGACGGATATAACCTTTTTCTGGGAAAAGAGCATGACAGACACCATTGCGACCAACATCAAAAAAATCGGGAATTTCATGGCGTCTGGCCCAGTCACGCAGAATCTTGGCTTGAGTTGCAGTTTTCGTATCCTTGGAAGGAGTTACATGATCGATTACAACTTTCAATTTATCCCGATCAAAGACTCGATCTTTTTCTCTCCAGATCAAATCTGCAATAGCGATTGGCGTCGTAATTTCATGACAAAGGACACGATCCAGGTTGAGAATCTTAGTCCCCTGAAACGGTTCATCGCGTAAATGACTATCAAAAATCTTTTCTGCTAAAGTTTTACCCATGGATTCTCCTGTATCGATATTATTTTGCGACACCATCAGATGTGGTGCTCTCGCAAAAACTGATCAAATGACTAAGCAAAAATTTCGTCCCACAAGGCGCAGTGTTTTTTTGAGGGTGAAGGCATACGTGTAGTATGTCGAAGTCTCAAAAAAATGCTGCAACGCCGTGGGGCGGACTTTTTTGCGACGCCATCAGATACTGGTATGAGAACGTTTTTCAGCAACTACCAGTTTATTTAGTGCGTTAATGTAGGCTTTAGCGCTGGCAACGATAATATCAGGATGCGCACCCTGGCCAAGAACCTCTCGCCCTTCTGTCGATTGCAAACGCACACTACACTCCCCTTGAGCATCCGTTCCACCAGTAATTGCTCCGACAGAAAAATTGAGCAACTTTGCTTTACTTTTGGTAAGTTTTTTGATTGCCTTGAAGGTCGCATCGACCGGGCCATCCCCCATCACAGCAGCCCGTTTGATCTTGCCGTTGATTTCCATGGCAACGGTCGCCGTCGGGGCCGCAAAGGAACCAGAGCTGACATTCATCTGCTCAAGCTTATAGGTCTCAGGAACCCGCAAAACTTCATCAGCAACAATGGCGTCAAGATCTTCATCAAAAATCTCTTTTTTCAAATCAGCCAAGGTCTTAAAACGGACAAAAGCTTTTTGGATTTCCTCTTTGGAAAGGTCGTAACCAAGTTGCATTAAACGATCAATAAAAGCATGTCGACCCGAATGTTTACCGAGAACCAGTTTGTTCTGGTTCAATCCCACAGATTCAGGAGTCATGATTTCATAAGTCGACTTATCCATCAGTACTCCATGCTGATGAATCCCTGCTTCATGAGCAAAGGCATTGGTTCCAACGATCGCCTTGTTCGGCTGAACATGAATCCCGGTAATGGTTGACAGGAGTTTGCTCGACGGAATGATCTGCTCAGTCACAACGTTAGTTACGTATGGCAGGATGTCCTGCCTGGTCCGTAACGTCATAACCGCTTCTTCAAGAGAACAGTTACCGGCCCGCTCACCAATACCGTTGATGGTACATTCAAGCTGACGCGCACCAGCCTGAACCGCTGCTAAAGAATTGGCAACCGCCAGACCGAGATCATTATGACAGTGAACCGAAATAATCGCGTTATCAATATTACTGACATTCTTTTTGAGATAGTGGATGATGTCAAAATATTCTGACGGGATCGTATAGCCAACAGTGTCAGGAATATTAACTGTTGTCGCACCTGCCTCAATAGCCGCCTTAATAATTTCAGCGAGAAACGGTAATTGAGTCCGCACCGCATCCTCGGCAGAAAATTCAACATTTGGGGTATATTCAGCTGCGCGAGTCACTGCAGCCACAGCCGTATCCAGAACTTCCTGCTTACTCATTTTCAGCTTGTACTTCATGTGGATGTCACTGGTGGCAATAAATGTATGAATCCGCCCGTGCTCACCGGCATACTTCAAAGCCTCCCAAGCTCGGTCAATGTCCATATTGTTTGAACGTGAAAGCCCCGCAATTTGGGGGCCCTTAATGGTCTGGGCAATCTTTTTAACCGCCTCAAAGTCACCATCAGAGGCAAT
>JAOZMV010000239.1 GCA_029934095.1 Desulfuromusa sp.
CGCTACCAGAGTATTGACGACATCACGCGCCTCAACCGGATCGGAACTGCGGTAAGTAATCTCAAAGATATTGGTTTGTTTCCCCTTCTGACTGGCACTGACCACCTGACGCAGCCCGCTCACGGTGCCATTGAAAGATCTCAGGGTCAGACGAAAACTATCCCCCTTTTTTCCCTGCAGGTCGGTGAGCAGAAGCTCAATCCCCTCTCCCTGCAATAATTCACCCGAACGCCCCTGCCCCACCAGCTGGTCTTCACTATCGAGCACATCAAAGCGACCCTCAGCGGTCAACTTGACCAGATAGACTGGCTCTTCAGAATTGCTGGAAAATTCACCAACCTGAACCGAAAGCTCTGGTGATTCTTTATCCACCTTCCAATCAAGATGCAACCGGCGCACCACATCTTCGGCATTGGTCCGTGACTTAAGAATCTCAATCTCAGATTCGATCGGACTCCCCTGCCCGAACCCGAGGTCACCGAGCAGGTCAACTTTGCCCTTTTCGTCGCGCACATGCAAGGTTGCAGAGGCCTGGTAAATCGGCGTGACCAGAAAGGTGTAAAGGGCAACCAGAACGAAAACTATCCCAAAAACTGCAAAAAAGAGAGCTTTCCGACGGCGCAGGACATTGAGGTAGTCCGACAGGTGAATTTCTTCCTCCTGCCAGGGACTCTGGTCATCGGGATGAGTTGTTTTCTCAGCTGATTGCATGACGACTATCTACATCTTTCAATCTGTGCAAGGGATATGGGTCAAACTCACCATTATGAGTCTGTCAGACTTTACAAGAATCTACTACGAACCCGTCTGATCGATTCATATTCCCGTATATTTTCAACAAATAGCGGTGCTATTCGCTCTCAAATCTACGAAAATCTGCACTCAACCAGTCGATTTCTCGTTACGATCCGCAAAGCCCGATAGACTCCTAATCTCGCAAATATTTAATCGAAACAAAGGGCTGCAAGGTCGCACTGACTGCCTGCAGAGACGGCAGTATATCTTGAATCGCCCGGTTCCAATTGCCGATTTTACTGCGTGGCACATAGATAACATCACCCTCGGCCAGAGGAAATGGTAACGCTTCTCCATGTAGAATGCTGCTCTGGTCAACAACAAGAAGCTCTCCACGGATGGTGGAAATAGAGCGGATAATACGAACAAAGGCGGTGTCACCACGAATTTCTTCAACCCCGGCACTGGCCAGCGCTTGAGAAAGACTTAAACGGCCATTGGGCATTGGAACAGGGCCAGGCTTAGCAACTTCACCAAAGACAAAGACATTCTGGTTTTTGTCATCAGGCACGTAAATAGTATCTTCTGCATGAAGCCAGACATTCTGCTGCAGAGAGCCCTCCCGCAGCAGCTGATAAATATCAACTGGAACGATCTGACCATCACGAACCAGACGAGCGCTGCGCAGGTTGGCGGTATCAAGCATTCCACCACCCATAGCCAGGCCATTGAGCAGGGTCAGGGGACGATCCATATAGAAGGTACCGGCATTACGGAACTGGCCAAGCAGGTAGAGGGGATGGCTTCGGTACACAGCTATTTCCACCACAATCCAGGGGTCAGTCAGATAGCGGGAAAAAACCTGGCGTAAGCGGGATTCAATCTGGGTCAGATTCATCCCGGCAACCGTGACTTCCCCCACTAAGGGCAACCGGACTGCGCCCGATTCATCCACACGACTACCGGAGACCGTGTCGCTGGAACTGACCAGCCCCGGACTGCTCAGCTCAACTTTGCCATTGACATTGATAAGCAGTACATCCCCAGGGCCGATAAGATAATCGCTTTCCGGTAACCTGTTATCCTCAATAACCGGGATGGTAACGGTTTGCTGCTCTATGACGGGAGAGGCGGTGATGGATTTAACAGTCCCCGCTGGCAGATCCTTATAGGGAGAAGCACAGCCAGCCAGAAGGAGAAGTAAAACCAAAAAGTATGCTGAATAATTTAAACATTTCATTATTAAATCCTGTCCTATCCTATTCATGAAATGGATAGGGGTAGAGCTTGTCCGAAGGGGAGAAATATTACTATATAGCAACAGAGGCAAAACTGAAGAAGAGCACCTTAACATCCCTGCAACCCTTATCCCCTCTGCGGCAGAGAATCCTGATAGATATTGAGAATATACATAGCCCAAAGAGCTCTGTCTATCCCTATTTGAGGTTACCAACTAATAAAGCCATAAAGGGGGCAGGTGTTTACTTTTACTCAATTCAAACGACAGGTTACTTGCTCATAAACAGCTACAGCAAAAGCCTGAAAACTTTTCGCCTCCTCTTGATTCGGTAGTCCCTCGGGTAGCAATCCCAAATCTCCGGGATAACGGGCATCTATATAAAGTGAATCCAAAATTCTCATCATTCGAGTATCAAATTCTTTCGTCAGCAAAAAAACTTCAATTTTAGCGTACAAGGTAACAAGATTGTGTGTTTTATGGGCATCGACACCATGCTCTTCCATGAGAGCTTTAAAACATTTTTCAACTGACTGTTGTGCATGAAATGCCACAATATGAGACAGGTGGTTGTCTTCAATGATTCTGTCAATAACATCCAGATCATTTTTTGCAGCTTTTAACCATGCCTCAGTGAGAACTTTCATATATAACATCCCCTTGCGTACTGATTTTTCGTGCAAACATACCATCCAGTTCAATAAATTTATCGTGCATCGCTTTTGTGTGGACGATCAAATCGATTGGCACATCTTTTTCGATTTCGGATAAAGATTCTGCAATGCGTAAGTAAACATCCATCTTAGCTGAAAAACTTGCTGGTATGAATTCATCATGAGTAACAACTAATAGATCAATATCGCTATCAGCATCTGGCGTTCCATAGGCGTGGGATCCGAAGAGAATCACCTTCAATGGATCAACTGTTTTCAGTCTTTCCAAAAGGCTATTTTTCATTTTCTGGGTAAGCATACAAACCTCTCACAAATCACAGGGAGTCAGATGTTTACTTTTACCAATTTCACGAAAATCAAACCTTTTTTCAGCCACGAATGCAAACTGACTACATCTGACAGGTCAAAGTATTAAACCTTGTTTTTGGTTTTAACATCAGATTTTATCAGATTTTATCTGCGGCTGATA
>JAOZMV010000240.1:0-1925 GCA_029934095.1 Desulfuromusa sp.
ATACTATCATCGGCCAACAGTAGTTTTTTCATCATTGATGCCTCCTCGCACCACCAGTACCTGGCTGGCTTTGCCAAAAGCCCTGGGTCATTTCTATGGCTAAAATATTGATATCCAGAATATTGTATTCTTCATTTCGATAGATAAGCTTGCCAATAGTTCCAAAATCTTCCTCTTCTCCAACGATTACTGACAGTTCACCTTTTTGTTCAGTAACAATTTTACCGGTCAGGTCTGCCGGCAAGGCAACAGTGCCATATTCCGACTCAACCAGCACCTGGTAGCCCTGTGCCACTTGTCCCAACTGAGTTCCCGTGCCGACCAACTGACTCAAATCGAGCAGTGGAACCAGTTGACCCGCCTCAATCAGAACAGCAGAAACCGCTCCTGGGAGATGTGGCAACTTATAGGTTTTTGAATTCTGGAGAATCTTTTTAATTTGCTCCAGTGCAACGGCAAATCCAAACCCTTCAATCCAGAAAAGGCCAAAGCGACTCATACCGGCACAGCAGTAGATCCATAATAGCGTTCTGGTTCGAAAACAATCATGGGTTCATTATGCAAAAGCCGAATCTGCGAGTAAAAGCCCATCGCTGAAACCTTCAGAAGAAAGGGGATTACACAGGGTTGAAAGTTTTCTGCTCCTGATAATTCATCTACCTGATCCACCAGTAAAGCCCAATTTCCTTCAGTACCGCGCAAAATGACAGCAATTTTTTCTTTCAGTTTAACGGTTGAAAAAATATCCAGTTTTAACGTGGGGTCAACGACAGGAATCCATGTATGCCGAAATTGCAGTGCTGAAATAATCCCCTGGCCAATGTCACTACGACTAGGATCAAGAGCATCAGCTATCTGATCAACCACCTCAACAACATCGGCTAAATCGAGAAGAAACCTTATTTCTCCTAGACGGAAAATAAGTTTGCGATTACCGAGCACTGTCATAGACCCTCTAAAACTGTTCGAACTCCTTGATTTTTCTAGGAAAGCGCTTCAAAAGCTAACATAGAGATTAGAAACTGTCAAGCTTTTATCAATGATCTCCAATAAGTTGTTGCACATCAAATACTTTTCCATGGCTGCGGAAGAAAACAGTCTCGATAAAGAGACAGAGCAAAGCGATCTGTCATCCCAGCGATAAAATCGGCCACAGAAATCTCCAGACTATCTCCTTCAAAACGCCGGCCACCATACTTCAGAAAAACATCTTCCCGGTCACAAAAGTAAAGAAACAGTTCCTTAAGTAAATGAGAGGCCTTATCAAATTCAGTTTTAACAGATTCTGCCCAGTAAACATTCTCAAAAAGCCAGCTTCTCAAAGCCCGAATTGCTTCATCCATTTCCACTGAAAGACGGATTTGACAACGGTCTGTTGCCATGGATTCAGTGATAAGATCTCGTACCATCCTGTCAATTCTGCAAGAATGGCGCAGACCAACCACAGCTGATATTTCTTTGGGAATATCAGCTGAACCAATAACATGTCCACGAATAGCATCATCAAGATCATGACTGACATAGGCAATAATATCTGCCAATCGGACAATCTGACCTTCCAATGTCTGCGCACAAGATTGTGCATCTGGAGTTAATAACCCACCCTGCCCTTTTGAATGTTTTAAAATACCATCCCGGACTTCATAGGTGAGATTTAACCCCTTACCCCCCTTTTCCAGGATATCAACCACCCGTAAGCTTTGTTTGACATGGTGAAAACCGCCAGGAACCAATTCATTTAATACCCGTTCTCCGACATGACCAAAGGGGGTATGCCCCAAATCATGACCTAGAGAAATTGCTTCCGTCAGATCTTCATTTAAACGCAATGCACGGGCAATAGTGCGAGCCACCTGAGAGACCTCAAGGGTATGAGTTAAACGAGTTCGATAATGATCACCTTCAGGGGAAAGAAAAACCTGGGT
>JAOZMV010000240.1:2025-3111 GCA_029934095.1 Desulfuromusa sp.
ACAGGAGAAATTCATATGGCAAATATTATGGAAATGGCTGCAGATATTATTGCTGCACATGCATCAACAACCCCGATGTCCAAAGAAGAGCTGATCGCTGAACTGAATGAAGTTCATTCTGCCCTATCTGCCCTGGAAAGAGGGGATACCCTGGAAACGGCAGAAGTTACTGATGCAGCTCCTGCTGTCAGCAGGAAAAAAGCCTTTGGCAAAGATAAAATTTACTGCATGATCTGTGGTAAGGGGTTTAAAACTCTCTCTCGGCACCTGAAAACAGCTCATGACATGGCTGCAACAGACTATCGTAAACAGTTTGATATTCCCCGAAGTCAATCACTAGCGTCAAAAAATTACTCAGAAAGCCGTCGAAAGATGGCGATTGATCGCGACCTGGCTGGCAATCTTGCTAAAGCGCGAGCAGCGCGGGCAAAAAAATAGTCCCAGCCACCATAATCAAAAAGGCGACCCACAAGGGTCGCCTTTTTGATTAAACATGAACAGTTATTCCAGAATGAACGGAATCGTTGCTATTTCATTTTCCTTTTCATCGAGGATAACAACCTTCCACTCACCTGCCCATTGCGGCAAAACCCGTTTGGATGAATAGGTTCGCCAATTAGAAGATCTGATCGGCAACGGCACTCGCGCTAATTCGTTGTCCTGATAATACCAGACATGGGTGATCACAGTATCCTCTTGTGCACCAACTATCCGGGTAAAACAATACAACTTACCAAAATCGGCCCGATAGGATTCAATTTTATCGGCCGGCATCTGGTTTACAATTGCTGTGGTGATGACTCCGTCAGCAACCTGCAAATCCTCCGCCTGGGCACAAGAAATGCCCATGGCAACAACGACAAACATCCATACAATTAATTTTTTCAACTTTACGACCCCCTTATACTGGATATGAGTTCAGGAAGAAAACTTTGACCCTCTTGCAATGAGATCTGAAAATTATCCGCAACCGTCGCTCCAACATCAGCAAAAGATTGTCTCACACCCAAACTTGCCGGGATAGAGATAGCTTGAGAAAAAAGCAATAACGGTACATATTCACGGCTGTGATCCGTTCCCGGGGTT
>JAOZMV010000241.1 GCA_029934095.1 Desulfuromusa sp.
AATAAGAATAAGATGCAGCGGAAAGAGTGCCCTATCTGAGCTAGTTTTGCAAGATAGACAGGAATTTTGGTAATTTCCATCGTAACCTGCAATGGAATCATTTATTTCAAAATGGTATTGGCATCTTTTGACTCTGCACGTTATAAAGTACCTGAATCCGTGAGTAAACGGTGGATGAAGAGAGTGAGTGCTTGGATTGAATAAGTGATTCAAAAAATCTTAGCTTCACCCTGAGGTTCAGCGGTGATTTTTTGAACGCTTAAGCAATTCAATGACTTGCACTATTCGCCGCTGGGTACTCACGGATTCAGGTAATAGTCAAAGGAGACCAACCATGCTTGAAGAACTGCAAGAGCGGGTAACGGAACTGGAAATCCGTTTCAGTCATCAAACTCAACTGCTTGATGAACTCAACGAAGTCCTTACCGATTGCAATCAACGGATTGATCGATTGAGTAAGGAGAACCAACGCTTGCGGGAAACGGTCAGTACCCTTGCCCCATCCCTGGAAGAATCTCCGGATGAATAGCTTGTCCCTCAGTCCATCGTTACGCCGGATTTTATTTGAGGCAATCATTCTCTGTGCTTTATCTGCTGCCGTTGGGCTGAGTCTGAACTTTAAATTGATCTTCAATGCTTTTTCGGGGAAATCGGTGTCTACACCGGTCATCGCTGCTAGTGTTGTTGCTGAACCCGCCGCAGAAAATAGTGTAACTGCCGATGTTTTTCCTGTCCCGGTGGAGTTGGATGAACTGGATGATCTTCTCTCGGCAGGCGCTCTGTTAATTGACTCCCGCAATAGTGTTGACTATCAGACCAACCATCTGGCCGGAGCAATATCTCTGCCACTTGGGGAGTTGGATCAAGATCTTGAAAATTTCAAAAAGGAAGTTTCGATTGATCAAACACTGGTGATCTATTGCAGTGGCTACGGTTGCCCCGATTCTTTTGATCTGGGTGCTCGTCTGATCAGTGAAGGTTATACGGATGTCCTGATCTATGAGGGTGGTTTCCCCGAATGGCGTGATGCTGGACGTCCGCTGGCTGGGGGTGGAAAATGACCCTGCTGGGCAAAACAGTTTACCATGCCAGCCGCCTTGGTCTGGCTGCTGTGTTTATCTATGCCGGAGTAGTTAAGGCGAATGATATTGTCGTTTTTGCCGGACAGATTGCCAACTACCAGATCCTCCCTTACTCCTGGAACTATCTGGTCGCATCAATTCTCCCTTATCTTGAGCTGCTTTGCGGGATCTTGCTATTGCTCAACATGCGGGTTCGTCCTGCGGTGCTGGTTCTGTTTGTCCTCAATATTATTTTCATGTTTGCGTTATCCTCCGCCATCATCCGGGGATTTGATATTGATTGCGGTTGTTTTAAACCTGATTCAGCTAATCCGACCAGCCCCTTGGCAGCATTGTGGCGGGATGCCGGATTGTTGCTGCTGATGATTGTGGCCTGGTTTCTGCGCGACCTGAAACACCCAGTGGAGGCTGACTGATGAGCCAGGAACTTTGGCAGCAAGCTCTACAGGACGCGGTGATTTCGGCAGATCAGTTGGCGGAACACTTTGATATTGATCCACGTCCGCTGATGGCAGTTGCAGCAAAATATCCAATGCGCATCACCCCGTATTATCTGGGATTGATTGAGAAGGTTGGTGACCCGATCTGGAAACAAGCTGTTCCCGATCTCCACGAACTTGCCGATGACGGGTTGTTTGATCCTCTGGCTGAAGAGGAATTCTCACCGGTTCCTGCCATAGTTCATCGTTATCCTGATCGCGTTATTTTCTATGTTTCCGGGACTTGTGCCAGTTATTGCCGTTTTTGCACCCGTAAACGGAAGGTTGGTTGTGCTGATATGGCATTAAGCTTTCGGGAATTGCGTCAGGGAATTGATTATATTGCCGCAAATTCACAGATTCGGGACGTGATTTTCTCTGGTGGTGACCCTCTGGTGTTACCCGATGCTGTCCTGCAGGATTTACTGGCCAGAGTTCATGCTATCCCGCATGTTGAAATTATCCGCATTGGCACGCGAGTTCCGGCCACTCTCCCGGAACGGATCACTGATCGCTTATGTACTTTGCTGAAGAAATTTCAGCCCCTCTATATGAATACCCACTTTAACCATCCTCGTGAATTGACACCGCAGGCAGCAGAGGCTTGCGCACGCCTGGCGGATGCCGGAATCGTACTGGGAAATCAGACGGTTCTGCTGCGTGGGGTCAACGATCAGCCTGAAATTATCAGTGAACTGTTCCGTGGTTTGTTAAAAATGCGGGTGCGCCCCTATTATCTGCACCATATGGACCTGACTCGTGGGACCGGGCATTTCAGAACTTCAGTTAATACGGGTTTGAAAATTATCCATTCACTCCGTGGCCCAGTGTCGGGTCTGGCATCACCCCACTATGTTATTGACCTCCCTGGCGGGAAAGGGAAGGTTCCACTGGTGCCACAATATGTCAAAAGGCGGGGTGACACTTTGTTGATTCAGACTGCTGATGGTGATTTGGTGGAATATCCTGATTTGTCATCCTGATTCATTTTTGCGAGTGCTTGGTCACCGAGGAGAGAGCTTTTTATGAAAAATTTCCTGACTCCGGAAGAATTGGCTTCTTCTCTTGTTGCCTGGGGAGAGGCCAAGGTTAAGCAAACATCGCTGCAACTTCTGGTTCTCGGTTTTCTGGCCGGAGCTTATATTGGCTTTGCTTCGCATCTGGCGACCGTTGTTGGTACCGGTGATTTCTCCTGGATCGGCATGAAGAAGTTTATGATTGGTTCTGTTTTCAGTGTTGGGCTGATGCTGGTTATTATCCCGGGATCTGAACTCTGGACCGGAAATACGATGATGACGACAGCCTTTCTGGAGAAAAAAGTCTCTTTTACTCAGGTGATGCGCAACTGGTTCTGGGTTTATCTGGGTAATTTGTTGGGCTCTGTTTTTCTCGCATGGATGATTGTCAGCCAGACCGGAATTATGGACGGTGTTTTTGGTGGCACCGCTTTGCAGATTGCATCGGCAAAAGTCAGTCATGAAGTTGTCGGCCATTCCCATAATTGGGGCTACTTTTTCC
>JAOZMV010000242.1 GCA_029934095.1 Desulfuromusa sp.
TAAATTGTTGGAGTAAATTTTCCATAATAATTTCAGGGAGCTGACCTCTGGTCTGCCTCCGGGTAATTAAAATCCCCCTCAATCTCCCTTTGCCAAAGGGGGAGGCTTAAAAACTCCCCTCTTTGGGAAAGAGGGGCTGGGGGAGATTTTTTACCTCAGATCAATTCTGGTTCAAACTTTTCTTGCCATCGATCAAAAACTCTTACTTTATTTTTACCATATTTTTTTAATTTTTCACGAATTTCGGCTGGAGATTTTTCAAAATCTCGATTTTTCTTGCCTTTGGAGTAAAACAGATCAGCGTAACAGATAATTTGTTCTTCCAATGTTTCCGGTTGCATATCCCGGGGAGGAAGGGGGAGCTGTTGAAGGCGAATTTCTTTGGCCGTCAGGCCAACACCGATATGCCTCTCACACACTCTGGCATGGCGGGGGAAGCCCTCTTTTTCAAGGATCTCTTTTCCCCTTATTCCGTGTTGCAGGTAAGCTCCTTTCCCATGGCAGCCGAGCTCCGGGGTGTCGGTCAGGATCATCCCAATATCATGCAACATTGCTGCTTCAGCGATGAATTGTAAATCAATTGAATCCCCCCGAGACTGTAGAAATCGACCAATCTTTAATGCTTTTCGGGTGACCAGACGACTGTGGTCCAATAAAATCTGCCACGCCTGCGGAGTTTTAGAGTAATACTGACGGATGAGTTTTGCCGGGTAGATCACTAATCTTTCCAGTTAATGCAGGCTACCGGACAGTTATCCATCGCTTCCTCAATCATCTCTTCTGTATCACCCGTCGGGTTGTGAATTCCGGCCAGATGTTCTGAAACCATATGAAATACTTTTGGACAGATACGGGTGCAGGTTTCACAGCCAATACAGGTGTCCTGATCTAAATAGGGAATCTTGCTCATGGTGTTTTCCTTTCAGGTTATGAATTATTGCAAAATAGTAGCAATGTTGGGCCGATTTTTCAATATTTTACCCCATTTGGCAAACCCTCAGTTCTCTTTTTTTCTAAGCCATGGTAATTTAATGAGAATAAGTGATGCTCTTTAAAAGTGAGGGTGACTATTGGCAAAGGCAGTCGGACTCCGAACAGAAATTTTAATAACCTTAACCCTGTTGTTGGGTGCTGCATTGCTGTTGGGGGGTATCATGATGCTGCATTTAATGGAGAAGAGCCTGTTGGAGGAGCGTGTCAACCAGCTCAATTCCCTGTCACGGGTCATAGCTCACTCATTTGTTATTCGAGATGCTGATCCCAACCACCTTCTCTTTCAACCAAGAAATGAGAACTTGCTCAACCAATTATCGGGGCAAGTGCATTGCGATGCCTGGTGGGTTTATGGTCGTGATCTTAATTTGCTTGGTTCATATGTTGTTGAATCGAACCAGCCCCTTTCTGCTTCAAGGCGGCAAATGGCAAAGTTAACCGGCGAGTTACAGCAGCAGATTAACTTTGTCCCTTTACTGAACCTGTTCGACAGGTCAGATTCATCGATCCATTTTATTGTGCCGATAAGGAGCGAAAGTCATTTCTCCGGGTTGTTGGAGTTACATTTTTCACTTGCTGATATCCGTTTGACGCTTTTGAAGTCACAGCAGGTTCTGCTGATTTATGTCCTTCTCTATGGCGCTGTTTTAGTCTTTGCGGGTTATTATTTGTTGCAGCGGAATATTATCAAGCCTGCTCGGAATCTACTCAAGGCAACTGAGAATGTCAGACATGGTAATCTTGAGACCCGCTTGCCAATTGCTGGGCCAACAGAAATTTCCCAATTGGCAGTGGCCTATAATCAGATGGTTAATTCTCTTCAAATCAGTCGAGGGGAAACAGAAAAGTACATTGCATCGCTGGAAGAAACTAACCAGAAATTGCAGCAAACTCGTGATGAATTGATTCGTAGTGAGAAATTAGCGTCTGTCGGCCAATTAGCAGCAGGTCTGGCACATGAGCTGGGAAATCCTCTTGCGGCATTGATCGGTTACCTGGAATTTTTGAAGCCTAAAATTGCATCAGCTTCAGATAGAGATATCATCGAGCGTTCTCTGGTAGAAACCAATCGGATCAATTTTCTGGTTGGAGAGCTCCTTAATTTTTCCCGGCCAGCAGAGGGCACTCAAATAGAACCAGTCGACATATCAATAGTATTGAATTCCAGTGCCCAATTATTGAGAAATCAGGGGGCCATGGTAAACTTTGAAGTAAACAGTGAGATGTTAAAGGCTTTACCTTCTATTAGAGTCGATCGGCATAAACTGCAGCAGGTATTTATTAACCTGTTACTGAATGCTGTACAGGCTTGTGACCAGCAAGGTAAAATCACCCTTTCCTCTGGCGTTGACGACACCTCTGTTTGGGTGGGGATCGGAGATACCGGTTGCGGAATTCCCGCTGCCGATCTGGATAGAATCTTTGATCCGTTTTATACAACCAAGGCCCCGGGAGAGGGGACCGGTCTCGGTTTGGCAATCTGTCAGCGTATTGTTGAGGAGGCAGAAGGGTCCATTGAGGTTGATTCAGAATTGGGGCAAGGCAGTTTCTTCAGGCTTGTTTTTAGAAAAATTGGTTAATTTGCTGTCTGCTACCCTGCAATTTGAAGATAGAGTCTAAACATGGAGGATAAAAAGAAGTTCCTCGCGAAAATATTGAATGGATTTTTTTTGAAGTCTGATCTGGACACTAAGAGAAAATGGATAGGGATGAAAGTGTCAAAAGGGTTTACCTTAATTGAAGTTATTGTCGTTATGGTTGTTGTTGGCATTATGGCGGCGATCGCGATCCCGGGCTATCTCAATTGGTTACCCAATTACCGGTTAAAAGGGGCTTCTAGTGATTTGTTTTCCTATATGCAGAAGGCAAAACTTGAGGCGGTGAGGGGAAAAACAGATATTTGTATCACCTTCACCACTGTGAATCCTCCTGCAACCGGTGGGAGTTATCTTGCTTTTGTCGATGATGGTTCCGGTAGTGGCGGCATCAAAGGCAATGCTGTTCAGGATGGGAGCGAAGCAACCCTTTTCCGGGTCGCCATGCCGGCATCATGTTCTTTGGAAAATGCCAGCTTTTTGC
>JAOZMV010000243.1 GCA_029934095.1 Desulfuromusa sp.
GACTATACGGACTAAAGCGAAAATTTGGAGGTTTGAGAACAGTTTTCAGCTCGTTTGCAGGCTCATAGCCATAGCTATGGGGCAAAAAGGAGCTGAAAAATGAGCCAAACAAACGGATTTGCAGCCAGTTCATGGAGTGTCCGACAGATTCCTAGCAACAAGGTTGTTCATCGGGTCAATTCTACCAAATTGAGTCACACGCCACCTAGTATTTGTGACAAAACCGCTGCAGACTAACAATTTTCACCTGAAAACAGAAGGAAAGAGAACTTAAAATACAATTTTTCCTGGTGATCCTGATTGCACATTTTTACCGTCTGCTTTAGAGTGCATTTTTTGAGTAAACTAGCAGCCAGTCCAACAGGCTGCTACCCATATAAAACTGGAGCAATAAGCATGACAAAAATTTCCCTTCCAGCAAAACGTCAAGTCGGACATTTGACTCTCTTACGTCAAGGTCGAGAGATATCACTGACAGAATACAATGCGCTTACCACTGACGAACAGCTGCAGATGATCCACCAGGCTCAGGGCAGACAAAAATATGATCTACTTCTCAATTCACAACATATAGAAAAGCTGGTGCCACAACTCCATCCGCAAGAGCTATACCTGACCATCAATACCCTTGGGGCAGAATACTCAACTGAATTACTCACCCTGGCCAGCCCGGAGCAGTTGACCACCCTGCTTGATCTGGACTGCTGGGACGAGGATATTTTAAGCCCGGTGCTCTCCCTCTATTGGCTGGAACTGCTCTTGAATACAGGGGAGGAAAAGGTTTGCCAACTTGTGCGGCAGATGGAACCTGAAATTCTCGCCCTGTTTCTCAAGAAACACTTGGTCATCACTCGTGGACTGGAAGCTTATGACGATGATGATGCAGAAAACAGCAAACGCATGGAGGGGATTTACGATATAGACTATGGCAGTGAAAATGCTGCAAAAGTTATTGGAGCAATTTTAAATATCTGGCAGGGTCGAGAACAGGAAAGCTATCTGTTCATTATGGAGATGATCCGCAGTGAGGGGATGACAGTTTTAGAAGAGGAAGTTTACCAGACCCGGAGCAATCGCTTATTGGATCTGGGGATTATACCCGCCATAGAAGCCAGAGAAATTTATACTTATATAGAACCGGAAACCTTCAGCCCCGGTGGCAAGGGTGATTTCCACCTTGAAGCTGACAATTTGAAGAACCCGGCAGCTCTTCTTGCCTGCGCTGAACCACATAACCTGCTGGCTGAAATTCTAAGTGGTGGGATCAACCATGGTATGGCCAATGAACTGTTATTTTTAGCTAACCGCAAGATGAGTGCGGACAAGATTGATATTGCTGACTCTGCGTCTCTTGCTGAAACACTTCAGGCCACCTATGACACTCTCAACCTGGCCCTTGAATTTCTGGCCGGAACCGAGAGCAATAAAGCCAAAACAATATTTCATAACACCTACCTGCTGCACCTTTTCCAACTAGGATCCAGTCTGGTAAAGAAACGGCAGCAAAGGGGCGAAAAAATAAGTTCCGGCCAGATTTATCAGTTTCTTGATTTCCCGGAACTCCTGTTTATCGATTCCTTAGTGCAGAACCCTCCATACCTCTACCATGAAGTTGGGGTGGATCAACCAGGCAACCTGCAACCACTCACTTCCATCGATGTTCTGGATCAGATTGACCGCCGTCTGAACCAGATGGAAGCTCTGCAAAAATTATTCACTATTGATCTCCCTTTTGAGCTGCCACAGCCAGAAACAAAGGTCGAAGATCCCCCCTCCCTGTCGGGGATATTTTTAACTGCTATCGCCAACCAGTTACTGGAGAGGGACTTTACCCCTGCCCCCCTGGTCAGAGCAGATATCCCCCGGTTGAAAGAGATGACCTTTAGCGACGGTCAGATAAGTGAATCTTTTCGCCAGAGTATTTATGAATCGATGCAACAACTTGCACCTGATTGTCACTTCTTCGTCCAGTTCTGCCTGGAGTGCTGGCAACAGATTTTTCAGAATGCAGAAGTGGTAGATGACGATGCCCCGATCTTCAATACTTATTTATTGATGGCCAGCGACTGAAAACAGGCTATTATCCAGAGGTCAGCATAGATTGACAGGTGTTTGTTGATCTGCTTTTTCCACAATCTGAACAGCTGAAGGACTTACCAATGGTTAAAAAAATCATCGCCATAGCATTTTTGCTGTTTTGTATCTCATTTCCGGTTGCGGCAGAGAATCAGTCTGGTGCACTTAATCTTTCACCCATGCTGGGTAGCCAGGTATTTGAAGGGAATCAAGCTTTAGACAGCTCCACCTTCTGGGGTGTTAACCTGGGCTACAATTTCACAGAAAACTGGGGCATTGAAGGTGTTTTTACCAGCACCAATGCCGATGCAAAAGATGATTCGACAGCTGATACAAAAGTCAAAACATACCGACTGGATTGCCTCTACCATTTCATGCCAACTAAAAAACTTGTCCCCTATTTTGCCCTCGGTTTTGGAGCCATCGACTCCAATCCGGATGAGGGCTCCAGTCGAAGCCATCTCCTGTTCAATTATGGTGTCGGAGTCAAATATTTTATTCTCGACAACTTGATTGCCCTGCGCGCCGATGTCCGCCACCTGCTCGACTTTCCTGAACCCTACAACAACCTTCAATACTCCGCCGGCTTAACCTTCCAGCTTGGCAGACCAAAGCAGCCCGTCAAAACAGACAAGGTTCAGTAGCGATCTCGGTTAAATGGTTGGTACAGAAAATAGGTTAAAAATCTGGATGGAGTGATGACTGGATGTTTCCGCCAATACCACCTACAGACAGAGTTCTTTCACCTGCAACCCTGCAGAAGTTTTGGTATGGTAAAGAAAGATGAGAACTGTTTTTTCTGGATAACCTTGCAGCTGCACAAATGGGGCGGCAAAATATTGAACCTTGCCACTTCGATCCATCCCCTCAACTTCATCCTTCACCCGTTTTCTGACAGCAGTCAGCTCATCCTTACTCAGGTTACCGGCAAAAAAGGGTGGAACCGAACCAGCGACAACCCGTTCATGATGGGCAAAATCCCGAC
>JAOZMV010000244.1:0-572 GCA_029934095.1 Desulfuromusa sp.
GTCCATCCCCTCCTTTTGATCTGCTGTCGTAAAACACATCCCAAACATCTCAGCTTCATAATGGATCGCCTTGTCCTGATCCATTAACATGCCTTTATTAACCGCTTCCTTAATGATACGGATGGCCGTTTGTGGCTTAGCCGCGATGGTCTGTGCCAGCGCTTGAGCATGATCGAGAAGCTGATCATCAGGATAAACGTGATCGACCAAACCAAGTTTCAGCGCCTGCTCGGCGCTGATCCTCTCACCTGTAAACATCAGTTCCTTAGCACGACTGATGCCGATCAAACGGGGTAAACGTTGAGTGCCACCCCAACCGGGGATAATTCCTAAATTGACTTCGGGTTGACCAAGCTTGGCCTGCTCTGCTGCCAAGCGCAAATCACAAGCCAGAGCCAGTTCGCAGCCACCCCCCAGCGCATAACCGTTAATAGCAGCAATGACGACACAAGGTGAGTTTTCTATCCGCTGAAACAGTTCGGCAGCCATTAATGCTACGTCACGAGCCTGAATCGGAGTGAGAGTTCGCATCAAGGCGACGTCACCACCGGCAACAAAGGCTTTTTCCCCAG
>JAOZMV010000244.1:582-3049 GCA_029934095.1 Desulfuromusa sp.
CCAGTTCGCAGCCACCCCCCAGCGCCGGTAATAATCATCACATGAACCCCAGCTTGTTGTTCTAATTCGGCAATAGCAGAAGATAGCTGGTGCATTGCCATCGACCCTGTGATAAAACCGGAAATTATCCCTCAAAACAGGAAGGAAAACCAATGATACAGGCAAAAGAAGCAGACAAAGTCACTATCAACTTTATTGGCAAACTCGTGGACGGAACGGTTATTGATACCACCTATGCCGATTCAGACGAGGAGTCGTGCAACGATGACAATTGCGACCACGAACATGGCCCGATGGAATTGATCATCGGCGAGGGGGATTTTTACACCCCGATCGAAGACGCGTTAATCGGTATGCAGATCGGTGAAAAAAAGAGTGTTGTTGTCGCTCCGGATGACGCTTTCGGGGACTACGACCCGGAAAATGTTTTCAGCATGCAGCGGAGTGAGTTTGCCGATGACATCACCCCGGAAGTTGGCTTGGAACTCGAGGTCACTGGTGACGACGATGAAGTTTATTTGGTTACAATTGTTAAAGTGACCGACGAAGAGATCGATTTCGACTCAAATCATCCCCTTGCGGGAGAAGAACTAACCTACAATATTGAGTTGGTCGAAATCCTCTAGCAGGCCTGCGGAGCCCATGGAGGTTCTTGAAGGTTTTAGCGGTCTTCTGGATCAATAAACCTCTTGCGTACAGCACAACCCATTGGAAATGAGGACAGCAAATATGAGTGAGTTACCCCATTGTCCCGAATGTAGTTCAGAATATACCTATGAAGACAGAAACATGTACGTCTGCCCTGAGTGTGGTCATGAATGGTTGCAGAAGGTTGATACCACAAAGGATGAGGAGGGCAAGCAGGTCAGGGATGCCAACGGCAACCTGCTTCAGGATGGTGACTCCATCACAGTGATCAAGGACCTCAAGGTCAAAGGGTCATCACTGGTGGTTAAAGTTGGAACCAAGGTGAAGAATATCCGACTGGTTGATGGCGATCACGATATTGATTGTAAAATCAGTGGGATCGGTGCGATGAAACTGAAATCTGAATTTGTAAAGAAACTACTCTAGCAGCCAGTCCATTGATAGTCCAACAGCTTGCTAGCCTTTTGAGTAACGATATGGTGCCAGAAGAATTTGCAGATATATTCAACCATGTGTTCCGATTTTAAACGGGGACGGTTGCAGGGGGGAAGAGGCTGTTTCGGCAGCAAGCCAGATCCTCGGTAGAAATTTGATAGAAGTTGCCTGATGAGGCCGTTATTGCCGCTTTACTGAATAGATTAAGGTGATTTTTAGAGAATATTGGTGGTTCATTATTTTTCACTTTCAGGAGGCTCAAAATGTTATTTGGAAAAAAACCTGGTTATGATCCTGACTACGATTTGAAGCTTGAAGAATCACTTGCCCAAAACGAATACCCGGGCGAGAAGCTGGCTGCGGCACGTGCGGCCGAACATACCTCCCTTTGTGCGCAGGTATGCACACCGGAGGTCTGGGACAAATATAAACATGTGGTCAGCAGCGGGCCCGCCAAATGGACGCTTGCGCGGGCAATCAACACGGGAGTTATGTATCCCGACAGTTTTGTTGGTTGTCATGCGGGCGACCGGGAATCCTATGATGATTTCAGGGATTTTTTCTATCCGGTCATCGAAAAATACCACACGGGATTCTCGATGGAAAAGGGAAGTCCTCCGAAGGGTGCCCCCTCCGAACGAATGGACCCGGCCAGAATCACTGTCGATCTGTGCGATAGTGCCAAGGAAAAGATTGCTTCGACCAGGATCAGGCTTGCCCGCAATCTGTCAATGTTTCCGCTGAACCCTGGGGGTTCGCGTGAAAGCCGTGAAGAAGTTGCAGATCTGATGGCCAAAGTCTATGCGCGAATTCCAAGCGATTCCGATCTTGCGGGAGAGTTTTTTCTGCATACCAAGATCTCTGATACCGAGCGACAAGCATTAATCGATGACCACTTTCTCTTTCGCGGCAAGGATCGGATGCAGGCGGCAAGTGGTTACCATGAGCACTGGCCCCACGGCCGTGGCGTTTATCTGAACAAGGCAAAGACTTTCATCAACTGGGTGAATGAAGGTGACCATCTCAGAATCATTTCGATGGAGATGGGTGGTGACGTAAAGGCTGTTTTCGAGCGTCTGAGTGCCGGGGCAAAAGTGATTGAGGAGGGTGTGAAGGCCATTACCGGCGTTGACGAAGTTTTTATGATGCACCCGAAATTCGGTGCTGTCACCTGTTGTCCTTCCAATATCGGAACGGGAATGCGCGGTAGCGTGCACATCATGGTTCCAAAGTTGATCGAAACGATCGGGTTCGAAGCAATCGATCGTCTGTGTCGCGAACGCAATTGCCAGGCCCGTGGGACTACGGGTGAGCATTCTGAAGTGTTGGACCGGATTGATGTAAGTAACTGGCGGCGGATCGGGCTGCCAGAATATGAGCTTGT
>JAOZMV010000245.1 GCA_029934095.1 Desulfuromusa sp.
CCGAATGAGATCACCTGGAAGGAAGAATTGGTCAAGGCAGCAGCCATGTACGCTGCGATACCCGCACTTTATGTGGAGAAATACGCTAAGTAATTAGGTGAGAGAGCAATATGGCATTGGAAATAAAACGTGTCGTTGTCGCCATCGGTGGAAATGCGCTGATCAAGGATAATGAGCATCTGGAGATATCTGATCAGCTCAAATCTGCCCAGGAAACAGCAACCTATATCGCTGACTTCATTGCCCTTGGTTATGAAGTTGTCCTGACCCATGGTAATGGCCCGCAAGTTGGCTTTATCCTGCGGCGGTCGGAACTTGCTTTTGAAGCGGGAGAGCTCCATTTTGTCCCATTGAAAAACTGTGTGGCCGACACTCAGGGGGCTATCGGTTATCAACTTCAGGAATCTCTGTACAATGCTTTTATAGACAAGGGGATCAAAAAAAGTGCCGCTACGCTGGTGACAATGGTTGAAGTGGATGCCGATGATCCCTCTTTTGCCCATCCGACCAAACCAATTGGCGTGTTTTATCCTGAAGAAAAAGTGAATTCGCTGCGGGAGAAACATCCCGATTGGCATATTGTTCCTCAGGACGGCAAAGGCTACCGACGTGTTGTCCCTTCCCCTCAGCCCAAGCGAGTGATTGAAATAGAGGTGATCCGCAGTATGCTTGATGCTGGTCTTTGTGTCATTGCCTCAGGTGGTGGCGGCATTCCGGTTGTTGCCGATGAACAGGGTAACCTGTCAGGAGTCAACGCGGTTATCGATAAAGATCTTTCGTCCGCCCTGCTTGCCAATGAACTATCTGCCGATATACTGATTATTTTGACGGCTGTCGATAATGTTTATATTGATTTCAACAAGCCAACTCAAAAAGCTATAGATCTTATGACTGTTGCTGAAGCGGAACAATTCATGAAACAGGGATACTTCGCGACCGGCAGTATGGGGCCAAAAGTTCGGGCAGCAATAAACTTTCTTTCCAAGGGTGGAGAGCAGGTGATCATCACCTCCCCGGAAAACCTGGTCAGTGCTGTTCAGGAGAACCGCGGCACCCACATCATTCGTTGACAAGAAGGCTCATGTTAGGGGTTTTAGATGGAAGAAAAGTCTCAATCTTTACTGCATAAGGTCGCACAGAAAGTGAACTGGTTTGTTGAGCGTGTCTGTGCCCTGCTGGTCGCTATTATGGTCATTGTTATCTGGTTTGGAGTGGTTGAACGCTACTTTCTCAATTGGGGACACACCTGGACCGAAGAGCTTTCCCGTTACATCATGATCTGGGCTGCTTTATTGGCAATTTCCTGCGGTGCTTTTTATCGGGAACATATCGGCTTGAATGTTGTCGGGCGGTTTCTCCCCGAAAAGGGGGCTCGCATTCTGGTGATTTGTCTTGATCTGGTCAGTTTTTCTTTTTTCACCTTTCTGGCCTGGTACGGTATCGGCATGACCCAGGCGGGACTTGGGCAGTATGCTACTATTTTTGGGATTACCATGGTGGTCCCTTTTGCGGCCGTTCCCATCTCTTCTGCACTAACCGCGTTTCAGATTTTTGCCGCAATGATCCGGGATCAAAAAACGATTGCTGCACCGATGACTCAATAGGGAGCTTCTCATGATTCTGGTTCTGCTGATTTTTTTCTTCTTTATTTTGATCGGGCTGCCTATCGGAGTGACACTGGGGGTTGCCGGAGTTGCAGGTCTGCTGCAGATTGGCGGAGAAAACTTTTTGATGATGGCTCCCAAACGCTACTTTGAGGGATTGGATCTTTTCACTTTTATGGCAATGCCATTTTTTATCCTCGCGGGAGAGATTATGAATCGCGCCGGGATTACACAGAGGCTAGCGGCTTTTGCCAACGCCCTGGTGGGATATCTGCGCGGAGGATTGGCACATTCGAACATGATTGCATCGGTTCTGTTTGCCGGCATGACCGGGGCGGCCGTGGCCGATACTGCGGCATTTGGCAATACCCTCGTTCCAGCTATGGTGAAGGAAGGTTATACACGCCCCTTTTCCTGTGCCGTGACGGTTGCAGGATCAATTATTGGACCAACTATTCCACCATCAAACCTGATGGTTATCTACGGTTCGTTGATGGGAGTTTCCATTGCCGGGTTGTTTGCTGCTGGCATCCTTCCAGGGTTACTGATCTGCATACTCTGTATGGCCGTTATTGCTGCTCTCGGGAAGCGGTTGAACCTGCCAAAGAGTGAGCACCGCTTTAGTCTGATACGGATTATGTGGGCCTTCAAGTCAAGTTTTCTCGCCATCCTGATGCCGGTAATTATTCTTGGTGGAATTCTGTCAGGGGTTGTCACACCGACAGAAGCTGCCGCTATTGCGGTGTTCTATGCCCTTTTTATCGGTACTTTCGTCTATCGCGCACTGACATTTTCTGATCTTGTCGAAATGTTAATCCGCACCGCTCGCATTACCGGTATTGTTTTTTTGATCATCGCCAGTGCCTCCATTCTAAGCTGGTGGATGACATTTATGCAGATTCCGCAGAAAATTGCGGCATTTATTCTGTTTTTATCCAACAATCCCAATGTCATTATCGGCTTGATTCTGCTGCTGTTGCTGGCCGTTGGGATGTTCATGGATATCAACGCGGCACTAATCATCCTGGCGCCGGTACTTGGGCCATTGACGGCGACCATTGGGATGGATCCGGTGCATGCGGGGATTATGATTGTCCTGGCTCTGAATATTTCACTGATGACGCCACCCGTAGGTGCTTGTCTGTTTGTTATGTCATCGGTCACAGGGGAGAGAATAGAGAAGATAAGTTACGCCCTGATGCCATTCTTGGTTGTGGAAGTAGCAGTGCTTTTTCTGGTGGCATTCTGGGATGACCTGACCATGTTTATTCCGAGATTGCTGCTGTAGATTTGATTTGTGTCCTATTGGAGGGATTGTTTTCTAGAGAAGTTCTTATCAACAAACGGCAACCTAGTGTTCTGTCATGCGTAGAATGTTGCAAGATTGCGCCGGAATTTTGCGTGTTAACAAGGCGTGATTTTCGCTG
>JAOZMV010000246.1 GCA_029934095.1 Desulfuromusa sp.
GGGACACGTAACTGCGACCATGTCCCCAGATAACTACCTTAAACTAGCGCCATTCGGGACACAGGCTGAGTTAAATCACCCCGGTCAGCAACAGTGTTCCTGCAACCAGCGACAGCGCAATTCGGTAATAACCAAAAATCGCCAACCCGTGACGGTTCAGATAACCGACCATCCATTTTACCGACAGCAGCGCCGCAATAAAAGCAAACACAACACCGACTGCGAGAGAAAGCGCATCAAAGGTTTGCAGCATCACCTGCCCATGCTTAAGAGCATCGTAACCGGTGGCAGCACTGAGGGTAATCAAGCCAAGTAAAAAACTGAATTCCACCGCAGCAGAAAGAGACAACCCCACCAGTAGACCTCCAACTATGGTCACCAGACTGCGACTGACTCCTGGCCACATGGCAATACACTGGATGAAACCGATAATCAGTGCCATCTGCCAGGTGAGCTCAAGAATTGTTCGGCCGCTGCTGGCAGACCGCCCCCCTCTACTTCGGTTCCAGCGGCTCACCACCAAAATCGCCACCCCACCGACAAACCAGGCGACAATGACCGGCCAGGTTCCAAACAGGTACGATTTGATCAGCTTGTTAAAGAGGAGCCCGATCACTGCTGCGGGGAGAAAACCAGCGATGACACTGATCAATAATTGACGACCTGCAGCATCTTTTCCGACCAACCCGAGGAGCATCTGCTTGACCCGGCGAAAATACAATCCCAGCACCGCAATAATGGCACCGATTTGAATACAGATAGTATAAGCATCGGTCGCTTCCTTGGTAAGCGCTTTTTGCTCAACTGAAGCAGCAGGATCATCACCGATGGATAGAATTCGCTCCGCCAACAACAAATGTCCGGTGGAACTCACCGGCAGATACTCGGTCAAACCTTCCACCACCCCCAGAATAGCCGCCTGTCCCAGAGTCAATACAGTTTTATCTGGTCGGGACTGATCTGCTGAGGGGTCCGGTTCCTGAACTGCCGCACCACCCATCGGCAACAAAATGAGAACACCCAGGATAAGCAGACAAATGATAAAATAGTTTCTGTGAAACATAACCGTTCCTCTGCTCGGTTTTTAGATTCAGCTTCTATAATCGCTGAAAAATCTTCAGGAGACTGATTCATCCCTATTGACTGAAATTTATTATTGAAGGATAACCTACCCCAAGACAAGAATCTTAAACATTAAAAAAAGGAGCAAAAATGAAAAAGGTGCTTATGATCTTTTTTGCCATCATTCTTACGACCCCGGCACTTATCCATGCCGAGTCTTTTGGCCCTGAATACGACAAAATTGTCACTTTTTTTCAGGGGCAAACGGAACCAGAAGCCCTGGATGCCATCTGGGAATCAAAAATAGTTTTCAAGGTGGCCGTTATGGATGACGGAAAAAGCCGGGACCATTACGCAAACTATGTCTGTGGAATTCTCTACAATGAAGGGTTTCGTGGCCAAGGTGTCGAAGTGAAAATTATTGATATAGAGAAACTTGCCTACAAAAACAAATGGGTCACTGTAGGGAAAGCAGCTTGCGAATAGATCATTTCACCACGATTTATCTTCAAGTTGGTTGGCAGTGGAAACCATCAACCGCCGCTTTTCGTCAGGTCGCAACTTTTTGATCTGAGCTTCGCGGCGACTGGCACTACTGCGATCATGATTGTTTTCCAGATAAACCAGACGGTGCGGCGCACGACCACGAAAATATTTAGCTCCGGTTCCAGCCAGGTGCTGCGCAAAACGGCGCTGGACATCGGTCGTAATCCCGGTATAGAGAGAATCATCCGAACAGAGAAGGATGTAAACCTGCCAGGTCATAGCTCTGTCCCGCTGCTTATCGACAAAATGAATAACTGATCCACTTTTTTTACTGGAGAGGGCATAATACGACCATGCCTTATCATCCCTACATTGCTTTCAGTAAACCTAATCAACGCCAGATTCTCCTACTGATCACCGGTCATTTTCTCTGGAGCGGTGGGGTTCTGGGACTCAACCTGGCCGGTGGCTGGTTCACAGTCGCTTTACCCTGGTGGTCTGCTGGATTTGTTGCGCTGCAACTTTATGCTGCTGCTCAACTGCTGCTACCTGCCCTGCTAATGCAAGCCGAAAAACGCTCCCGCAGTTTTTATCTCTGTTGGGGGATTATCCTGCTACTGAGTATCTGGCTGATCAACCAGTTGCCCCACTTCGGTGGCTGGCAACCATTTCTGAATGCCATAAAATCCGGACTGCTGCTACTGATTGCCACTCTCATCGGCACTGCGCTGGCCAGATACGTCCACCGCCTGTGGGAAATCATCCCCATCGGCGTTGCCATGACCCTGGCCGATCTGAGCAGCTGGCTCTTTGGTCCCACCGCCAGCTTCACTCAACAGATTAAACAGTATTATCTGGCCCCCGAAGGGCCTCCGCCTCTCATTGATATGGTGCTGATCAAACTGGCATTTCCCGGTTCCAGCGGGTTAGCTCCGGTCTTTGGACTTTCTGACTGGATTATGGTGGTCTTCTTTGCCATTGTTGCCAGCCGCTTCGAAATTAATGATAACATGATCGGAACTTCTGGAACAAAGCTGGCCCAGCAGCAACGAATCGGGTGTTATCTGCCAATTTCAGTCGTTGCCCTGTTTTTTGCCATTCTCTTAGCACAGACAACGGGGCTCTTTATTCCGGCATTACCCCTGATTGCCGTGACCATGCTCCTCTGGTACGCTGCCCGCTTCCTGTGGAAACGCAACCGGGTATAATTAGATAAAAAAACCCTGCAAAACAAGGATAACCTTCCGGCCATGACTGCACAACACACTAATGACCCGCTACACGGCATCACCCTGGAAACCATCCTCAACAGGCTGGTCGATTATTATGACTGGGACGAACTGGGACAGCTGATCAATATCAACTGTTTCAACGATAACCCCTCAGTGAAATCGAGTCTCAAATTCCTGCGCCGAACCCCCTGGGCAAGGAAGCAGGTGGAGGAGCTTTATCTCGCCATAAAAAAGAGTGATTG
>JAOZMV010000247.1 GCA_029934095.1 Desulfuromusa sp.
CGCTGTTTCCAATCCTTGAAAAACGTCGAACCCAGCTTGGTGGAACTCTGTCGGGAGGTGAACAGCAGATGCTGGCAATTTCTCGTGCACTGATGGCCCGTCCCCGGGTCTTACTCCTGGACGAACCTTCTCTGGGATTGGCACCGTTGATTATTAAACAGATTTTCGAAATTATTCGTCAGATCAACAAAGAGAGTAATACAACCATCTTCCTGGTAGAGCAAAATGCCAATCAAGCATTAAAACTGGCTGATCGAGGTTATGTTATGGAGAATGGCCGTATCTCTTTGGTTGACTCTGCTGATAATCTGTTGGCCAATGATGATGTCAGAAAAGCTTATCTGGGAATGTAGAAGGTTTGCCCCCCGCTCTTTTTAGCGCCCTTTTTGGGCGCTTTTTTTTGGAACCCAGGAGGCTGTCACTTTGCATGTAAGGAGTGTTTATAGTAGTCTTTAAGGACTTCTCAAGTTAATGGAGCTGATGGTTTGATATTTAACTTATTTTCAACCGTAACTAAAAAAGTGATTATCGGTTATCTGGTGGTTGTGACTTTTAGTCTGTTTGCCATTGGTTTTGCCCTTTCACGATTGCATCAGCAGACCAGTGATACTGAAAATTTAGTCAATGTTGAGTTTCGTACTTTTGAATTGGTGCGTGATCTGCAACAGAATCTGCTCGCTCAGGAAAATATTGAAAAGCAGTTGCTTATACTTCGTGACCCGGCGCTGAGTGAATTAAGACTTAACCGGAATAATGAATTTATTCGCTACGCTCTGGCCTTGAACCGCCCCCCACTTTCGGATCAATTACAAAATTTAATAAAATTAGTTGAAAGCTACCGGGAGGTAGATGCTCAGCTTACTGAGTTACTGTTCTGGGAAGACTGGTCGCAAGCGCAGCAGTTATCCAATGAAAAAACAGTTCCTCTCCGGGGGCAATTATTAAATTATTTGACAGAATTCCGACAGCAACAACAACAGAAAATAAATACTAAACTTGCCAGATTATCGCAACATACCGGTGATGCGTTTCAAATGACTGCTTTTCTAAGTTTGCTCGGTATTTGTCTTTCGGCTCCCGTTTCAATAGCAGTTATTCTAAGTATTCACCGTTCAGTTAAAGAGCTTAAAAAGGCAACCCAAAGAATATCTGCGGGAAGATTTGATCATTATCCTGAGATCTCTGGAAGTGACGAATTTGCACAATTAGCTAGTGATTTTGCACGGATGGGAGAAAAACTGAGTGAGTTGGAGCAGTTACATCTGGATGCCAATCCACTGACTCTATTGCCTGGGAATCTCGCAATTGATCGAGAAATTGAAATGCGAATCAGTAAAAAGGAGCCATTTTCTCATCTCTATATTGATCTGGATAACTTCAAGGTTTATGGCGATCGTTATGGATACAAGGCTGGCAGTGATGTCCTGGCAAGGGTAGGAGAGCTCCTTAAACAGGTTGTCGGAGAGTACGGTAGTCCGCAGGATTTGGTCGGGCATATTGGCGGCGATGATTATGTCGTTCTCAGCAGTATTGACTCAGGAGAACTCCTGGCACAGAAAATTATTGATGGGTTTACTCTGCTGGTGCCGTCTTTTTATAATGCTGAGGATCGGGAAGTCGGGTCTTTTGCTGCTGAAGACCGTTACGGGGTCGTCCGTACTTTTACGCTGATGACCATATCGATTGCTGTGATTGCGTCAAGTCGCTACGACTATCCTTCACGCTTGGCGATCAGTCAGGAGTGTGCGCGGGTCAAGGAGTATTTAAAAGTTCAGGAAGGCAGCAATTATATGCTGGAAGGGTGAGAGTCGTCATGAAACTTCTTTCTCTTTTAATTGTGTCCCTTCTCTTCACCGGTTGTGCGGTTTTTGACCCACAACCAAAGCAGGTAGTATCGCAGGATCAGCAAGATTTTTATCTGGCTTTTGATGAGTTTCAGGAAAGCCATCAGATCGATGCTTTTCAGAAACTTGTTGCCGATTTTCCAGAGAGTGTTTGGGCTGCCCGAGCTGAAACGATCATTCTCTACTCACAAGAACTTGAACAGAGAAAGGTGCGGAATGAGCAGTTGCGTAGATCAGGGCAACAACAGACTCTTGATCTGGAGCACCAGATTGAACTGAATAAGCAATTAACGGTCAAAACAGAACAACTGGATAAGCTAAACCAGGAATTGACAGATAAGATCGAACAACTCAAAACTTTATTGATTCAATCAGAAAAATATCCTCAGTAATCAATGATTTTTCAGCTTATGGCTCGCTCATATTGCACTGGCCAGAGTTGGCTTTCTCCGAGGGCCTGCGCAGCATGCAGTGGCCAGTATGGATCGCCTAACAGTTTTCGCCCCAGCAATACGGCATCTGCCTGTTCTGTTGCGACGATTTTTTCAGCTTGTGCCGGGTCGGTGATCAAGCCGACTGCTCCCGTTGCAATGTTGAGTTTATTTTTGATTTCAGTTGCGAATGGAACCTGAAACCCTGGTTTAACCGGGATAACCGCATCTGCTACCAGCCCTCCCGATGAACAATCGATCAGATCGACACCCAGATCTTTAAGCTGACGGCAGAATTCTATCGATTGTTCCACATCCCAACCACCTTCAACCCAATCTGTTGCAGAGATGCGGACAAACATTGGCAGGTTTTCCGGCCAGGTTTGACGCACGGCTTTCGCAACTTGCAATGGGAACCGCATCCGGTTTTCCAGGGACCCGCCGAACTCATCTTTGCGCTGATTACTTAATGGCGAAAGGAATTGATGCAGCAGGTAGCCATGGGCGGCATGTAGTTCGACAACTTGAAAGCCAGCCGTCAGAGAATGTCGGGTTGCCTCAGCAAACTGTCGGGTGATTTTATCCAGATCCTCTACGGTCGCTTCCCTGGGAGTTTGGTGTCCAGTCGCAAAGGGGATTGGGCTTGGCCCCAGAGGTCGCCAGCCCCGATTATCCAAGTCCAACGGCTTGCCTCCCAACCAGGGAGCTTCTGTCGCTGCTTTACGGCCTGCGTGGGCAAGCTGGA
>JAOZMV010000024.1 GCA_029934095.1 Desulfuromusa sp.
AGGGTCCGGGGTTCGATCCCCCGACCGCCCACCAATAAAATAAAGAGGTTAGCCAATGGTGGTTAGCCTCTTTCTGTTTGATCTGTAAATTTGTATTGGCAGGCAGAATAAAAAGGCTCAACCACCTTATGGACTCAAGCAACGAAATAACCACACCTTTGGCAATTGAAGACTGGGGCTTGACAGATTACCAGCTTGCTTTTGACCGGCAGCGGGAGCTGGTTCAGGCACGTCTTTCCGGCAAGGGGAACGATACCCTGGTGTTTGTCGAACATCCGCTAACCGTAACTCTTGGCCGACGTGCTACCCAGGCAGATTTGCATTTCTCCGAAGAAATATTTTCTGATCGTGGGGTTGCACTGCAGAAAATCAATCGAGGCGGTCTGGCAACGGCACATGAGCCCGGGCAACTGGTTGTCTATCCTCTCATAGCGCTGAAGAAGAAAGATTTACGCTGGTTTGCTGACCAGTTTCTTCAGGTTGTCATTGATGTGCTGGCTGAATATGGTGTGGATGGATATCTGAAAGCTGGCGAGCCAGGGGTCTGGGTTGATGGTAAAAAGATTTGCAGCTTTGGGATTGCGCTGAAAAAATGGATTTCATCCCATGGAATTGCGCTGAATGTAAATAACTCACTCGAAACTTTTACTATGATTGTCCCATGCGGCCGGCCAAGTGAAAGGGTGACATCTTTAAGTCTTGAGCTTGGACACGGTGTCTCTATGGCAGAAGTAAAAAAACATTTCACTGAACATTTTTGCTCCGCATTTTCTTATCATAATAACTAAAAGACTGCTAAATGACTGTTTGTAGGCGGTAGAATGGTTTTACTGTGCTCTTATGACGGTTCCTCTTGGGGAGGTATTTTGCCTCCCTTTTTATTTATGGCACTGCTATTATCTGCTTTATGAAAGAACGTCTGGATAAATTACTGGTACAGCGGGGATTTGTTGCGTCGCGAGAACGCGCTCGAGCCTTAATTCTTGCTGGAAAAGTGATCGTTGATGATCATCGGGTGGATAAGGCGGGCGCACAGGTAATGGTTGATTCGGAGTTGCGCCTGAAAGGAGAAGATATCTCTTATGTTTCACGCGGGGGGGTGAAATTGGAGAAGGCACTGCAGGAATTTGCAGTGACAGTTGAAGGTAAAATCGCTATCGATGTTGGTGCATCAACCGGAGGATTCAGTGATTGTCTGCTTCAATTTGGAGCAAAAAAAGTCTATGCGGTAGATGTTGGTTATGGACAGTTGGCCTGGAGTCTTCGCGAAGATCCACGGATCGTCAATCTGGAACGTTGTAATATCAGGCACCTTCAGCCCTCCCAGCTAGGTGATGTCCCGGCTTTAGCAGTGATAGATGCCTCTTTTATTTCATTATCTAAAGTTTTACCAAATACCCTCAGTTTATTAACAGATAGTGCTGAGGTTATTGCTTTAATTAAACCACAATTTGAAGTTGGCAAAGGGCAGGTTGGCAAGGGGGGGGTGGTGAAAGATCGACACCAGCACGATCAGGTGGTTAAGCAGATTTGCGATCTGGCGATAGAGCTCAATTGCCAGGTGCTTGGAATCACCGAAAGTCCAATTTTAGGTCCAAAGGGAAACCGTGAATTTCTGATTTATCTACAAAAAAAAAGGAAAATAATCTAAGATTATCATCTTAGTATCAGCTGGATACATTATTGTTATTTTAAGATTGCTTAAATTTTGATTTGGGAGATGATAATGGCGTCTGATTGTTTGTTTTGTAAGATTATTGCAGGTGAGATTCCGGCAACGATTCGCTACGAAGATTCTCACCTGGTAGTTTTTGATGATATCGATCCTCAAGCGCCACACCACTTTCTTATTGTTCCAAAAAAACATATCCGGACCACTTTGGATTTAACCCCGGTTGATAACGAACTGGTTGGTCATGTTTATCAAGTTGCCGGGAAAGTGGCACGTGATTTGAATTTTGCCGAGACTGGTTTCCGAGTGGTTAATAACTGCAATGATGGCGGTGGCCAAGTTGTTTGGCACCTTCATTTTCATCTGCTTGGCGGTCGTGATATGACCTGGCCCCCTGGTTAACTAGCTCCCAAGAAGGTATTATGTCAGAGTTTAGCAGCAGGACAGAGCAGCGCTTAATGACCGATATAATGGAGTTGTTGGTGACCCATTATGGTGCTGAGCTGTCTGAAGAACAGCTGGATTATGAAATAGAACGCGTTGAACAGGCTCTTATTGATGCCCGCTCTTCACATCAGGGACAGGTGCGTAAATCGGGAGAACCATACATTTTTCATCCTTTACGGGTTACCCATTTAGCTGCACGCCACTGGATGGACTTTCCTTCTGTAATTGCTGCTCTGCTACATGATGTGGTTGAAGATACCCCGGTTACGTTAGGGGATGTGCGTAAAAAATATGGTGATGAAGTTGCTCACCTGGTTGATGGTCTAACCAAAGTGACATCAGAAATCATGAACCGGGATGATATTAAAAAGGAAACCTACAGAAAAACCCTGCTGGTTGCCATTGACGATATCCGGGTTCTCTGCTTGAAGTTCTGGGATCGGATCGATAACCTGCGAACTATTGATGCTTTACCGCAACATAAACAGAAACTGATTGCAGAAGAAACCCGGATGTTTTATGTCCCCCTGGCACAACATCTGGGTATGGGTTATGTCGCGACTGAATTGGAATCTCTCTCGTACTCTGTTCTTTATCCCCGTCGCGCAAAAAGTTACGATCAGACAATTTTACTCCTAAAACAGGGCAGTGATGATTTTCTGCGTAAAGTACGTGCTAGCATTAAAAATTCCTGTGAACAGCAGAAACTGGATGTCCTTTTAAAGGATCGTTGGCGACCCTTCTCGGTTATCTCTGCTCGTTCCAGATCCCATGGTTTTTCGTCTCTCTATACGTTGGAGGTTCAGGTTTCCAGGACCATGGATGCCTACCTGTTCCTCGGAGTGCTACACGGTTTGTTTCCCCCTATTCCGGGAAAATTACGCGATCATCTGAATTTAATTTCTCATTTTGGATACCAGGCTCTCAAGACGACGGTTCAGGCTGGCGAGTTACGGATGCGGGTTGAAATAACCACCAGAAAACTGAATCGTTTTAACGAATCTGGTGTTCTGGCTCCAGGTTTCAAATTTCGTCATGATAACTTTCGCGACCTGATTAAATCGTTAATGGAAGGGGAGTCCGCTTTCGATACTGAATCCTTACGCTTGGCTTCAGCGACCATCCAGGTCTATACCCCGCAGGGAGAGATTCAAATTTTACCAGAGGGAAGCAGTATCCTTGATTTTGCCTTTGAAATTCATGATTCGCTCGGTTTGCATGCTCGTCGGGGTCTGATTAATGGGCGTACCCGTCAATTAAAAACTCGCTTGCTGGATGGTGATCAAGTTGTTGTTGAAACATCAGAAAAACCCGAAGTCCTTCCTAAATGGCTGGAATGGGCGGTGACACCGCGGGCCCGGAACAGTATTCGCCGTTATCTACGTAAAAAAATAAAAGCTGCTTAATTTTGCAAGGGGTACATATGTTGAAATCATTGTTTATCGTCGGAGTGCTTCTTGTTTTGCCCCTTTTATCCCAGGGTTATGCTGGACAGGTCAATTCTTTTATCTATCACCGTTTTGATGAAACGCGCTACCCCTCAACCAATATCGATGCAAAGATCTTTGCCCAACAGCTTGAATATGTCACAGCACAGGGTTTAGAGGTTATTACTCTTGGCGAAGTTGCCCGGCGACTTTCTGATGGAGAGGAGCTGCCTGATCGAGCTGTCTCTTTCTGTGTTGATGATGCGTTTCGTTCTTTCTACGATGTCGGGATGCCAATCATCCGCCAATATGGAATTCCAGTGACTCTTTTTGTTAACACTGCAGCAGTGGGGAGTTCTGGCTATTTAAATTGGCAAGAATTGAAAGAATTAGCTGCAGAGGGGGTTGAAATCGGCAATCATACCGATACTCACCCCTATCTGGTGGAAAAAAAATCGACTGAAACTTATGCACAGTGGAAACAGCGGATTCGTCAGGATATATTAAAATCTCAGCAGAAATTTGAAAAAAATCTTGGTACCAGACCCACTCTCTTTGCCTATCCCTTTGGTGAGTACTCTGATGCTGTTGTTGAGATTGTTAAAGAGCTCGGATTCAAAACTGCTTTTGCACAACAGTCTGGAGTTATTTATTCTGCCCATAATCATTACAACCTGCCACGTTTTCCTATGGGAGGCCCGTTTGCTACCCTTGCCAGTTTTAAAACCAAGTTAGCTATGCAACCGTTATCAGTATCTGGAGAGGATTCTTTCGATCCGGTCATCGGGGAGAATCCACCAGTTTTACACCTGCATATCGCTGGTCAGAAGATTGATCCGCAGCGGTTAAACTGTTTTGTCCAAGGGAAAAATCGTTGTTGGGTGGAAGCTGATGTGAATAAGGGGCCCGGGTGGTATCAGGTGCTTGCGGTAGAGCCACTGACTGGTCGGCGTAATAAATACACTTTGACATTTCAATCCAGAGAAGGTGACTGGTTCTGGTATAGCCACCCCTGGATAAATGCAAAAAATCCCGCAAAAAAAGTAACAGATTAACTATTCAGGTTGGTTTTATTGCAATGCCATCAACTACTGGTGCGGAGTTTTGCATTGGCAAATCGATTAAGTTGATTTGAGCGAATCATCGCCTGCAACTCTTTGACATAATCTTCGCCACGAGTTGAATAGCGCAGTAACCCTTCGGCTAACCTCAACCCTTGCGGACTTTGCCCGTTAATTCTACTGGTGGCACGCAGTTGTCGCAACTGCTTGTAGGCTGAATGAGTGTTCAGGTTGCGCAGATAAGAGCGCACTGAATCATAGACCGTAGCAAACTTCCGAACCTCATAAGTTTCTCCTGCAGGGCGACCCAGAGGAATGACTCCTTGCCCTGGAATAAATGTCCATTGGCCAAACAGATTATTAGCGACCCGTGAAAAGCGCGAAGTGCCCCATGCCGATTCATTGGCTGCTTGTGCCAGAGCTAAATCTGCTGGAATAATGTCGATTCGATTCAAAAGTTTATCGACAGATTTCTGCGGTTGAGTGCGGTTTAATTTAATTTTATAGTGTTTGGCTAAGGTTGCTAATATCTGCAGTTGATGATCATTCAATAACTCATTCTCGGAAAGCCGCTGGTTAAGTTTCAGCAATTGCTCACGTTCCACACGAATCTCGTCATTAGCCAACAGGATCATTGGCAACAAAGATTTGAAAAAAATTGATTTACGCTGTTTGCTGGATTGAATTTTATTCAAATCGTGAGGAAGATTCTGCAGGATCAGTGGGGGAACTCCATCTTCAAGAGCATCAATCTTGTAACTATAGCTTTGAAATTCAGATTCCAGATCTTTATAAAAATCTTTCTCAATAATTATTGATTTACGCTGTTTTCTGGATTGAATTTTATTCAAATCGTGAGGAAGATTCTGCAGGGTCAGCGGAGGAACCCCATTTTTAAGAGCATCAATCTGGTAGCTATAGTTTTGAAATTCAAATTCCAGATCTTTATAAAAATCTTCCCCAATGATTTGAATGTCAGGTCCCTGGTAGATGGGGGCAATGCTCTCAGAATAAATGACTACTGACAGACTCAGTCCTAAAAATAGCGGAAAAATTACTTTGTAAAAAATAGATATATTCATAAACTCACTTGCGCGTTAATTAGAGGTTCAGAAACAGCGGCAGTTATATATAAAACTAAATCTGTTGTCAATAGGGCTGTTGGTTAAAATTCCTCATTTATTGGGCACTTAGATTGTATTAATCTAGCAGTGTTAACTATACTTGTATGACCCATTGGAATTATTCAGGAAAGAATTGAGAGTGACCCAGTTGTATTTAGTGTGCTATTATTATTCTGTTATCTAAAAAAATGATCAGTGATTTATGGTTTTATATATATCACGCTTATGTAGGGTTATAACTTTTATATTTCATCAACAGGAGACGGATTATGGGCTTAGAAGAAGGCGTTTGTTACACCTACGAAGCAGCTCTTGAAAAGGCAATTGAAATGGAGGAGGAGGGTTTCCGAAATTACCTCCATGCAATCGATGTTGTGACTGACCGTCAGGCTAAGGCGATTTTGCGTGAAGCAGCCATAGAGGAATTGAACCATAAGCAGCGTTTAGAAATGGCACTACTGGATGGTCATGATCATAATGTTGCCGAGCTGCAGCAAGAGATTCCCTCGATGAACTTGAATTATGTTTTCGAACAAAGAGAGATTTCACCTGATGCCGATGCTCGAACTGCATTAGCTCATGCAATTTTTCTGGAAAAAGGGGCTGTCGATTTTTACAAGCGATTGATGAGTGGATGTGAAGGTGCACCGATGGCAGTTTTGTTTAAACGCCTGCTCGCTGACGAAACCCGACATTTGAGTAATCTGGAAGATTTTTACGAAAAACACTTCTTAACTGAAAATTAAACCGATACATCAGTATCAGCTTATTACTATTGGAAGGAATAAAATGAAGAGATGGGTGTTTTTACTGTTGTTGCTCATGTTGATTTTGTCAGCATGTAAAACAACACAAGGAACCACGACCAAGGACTTTGATAAAGTTTTTGAGGACTCTCCGGTAGATTTAAGTGGAAGGTAGGTTAATAAAAATCTAGCTGATTCGGATGATATATTGAAAAAGCTCACACAAGAACTTGGTGTGAGCTTTTTTGTTCGAAAAAACGATATGATGACTGTTATGCTTGACAAAAAAGGTTAAGGTTTCTATCTTTCTGACCGTTAAATAATCAGGAACCTAAGGAGAAATAAATAATGACTGATAAGATGGAAAAAGAAGAAGGTAGTATTTCAATTCATACAGAAAATATCTTTCCAATCATCAAGAAGTGGTTGTATAGCGATAAGGATATTTTTATACGTGAATTAGTTTCTAACGCAGTTGATGCTATTCATAAACTTCAGAATATCAACCTGATTGATGGGTTACAGCTTGCTGATGAGTATAAGGTCGATATCCATCTGGATAAAGAGGCTGGAACTCTGACTGTTGCTGATAATGGTATCGGCATGAGTGCTGATGAAGTGCGTAAATATATCAACCAGATAGCATTTTCTTCGGCAGAAGATTTTATTGAAAAATTCAAGAAGCTGGAAGATAAAAATCAGATTATTGGCCATTTTGGACTCGGTTTCTATTCCAGTTTTATGGTTGCAGAAAATGTGGAGATCCGCACCCTCTCTTATCAGAAAGATGCCGTGGCGGTACACTGGCAGTGTGAGGGGACAACCACCTATAGTCTGGAGACGACCGATAAAAAAGAACGTGGAACCGAGGTTATCCTCCATCTGAATGAGGATGAAAAAGAGTTTCTGGAGCCCGATTCTGTTCGTGAAGTGTTGAAGAAATTCTGTAACTTCTTACCGGTATCCATCACCCTTGAAGGGGAAGAGATAAACGATAAAAACCCTCTCTGGACCAAAAGTGCCGCAGAAATCAGTGAGGATGAATACAAGGAATTTTACCGCAAACTCTATCCCATGTCAGCTGATCCCCTTTTCTGGATTCATCTGAATATCGATTTTCCGTTCAATCTCAAAGGGATTGTTTACTTCCCACATTTAACCAATGAATTTGATGTGACCAAAAGTCATATCAAACTGTTTTGTAATCAGGTTTTTGTCTCCGATAACACTCCGGAACTGATTCCCGAATTTCTTACCCCGCTACAGGGTTGCCTGGATGCTCCTGATTTGCCCCTCAATGTTTCTAGAAGTTACTTGCAGAATGACCCGCAAGTCCGTAAAATTCGTGAGGTTATCAGTGGTCGTGTTGCTGCTAAAATTGTTGACCTCGCTAAGAATGATCGTGAAGCTTTTGAGCCGATTTGGGAGGATATTCATTCCTTTGTCAAATACGGGATGATGCGCGAGGATAAGTTTTACGAGAAGGTGAAGGACCAGGTTATCTATCATGCCACTGGTGAGGACAAGTTTACGACTCTGCCGGAATATCTTGAACGTGCCAAAGAGAAGCATGAAAATAAAGTCTATTACGCTAATAACGAAGGGGCACAGGCAACCTATCTGAAGCTGTTCAAATCTCAGGGGATGGAAGTGTTGATTCTCGACGCGATGATAGATAATCATTTTATCCAGTTTCTCGAATCTAAAAATTCCGATTTGAAGTTTGAACGGGTTGATTCTGATATCACTGAAAATCTGCTCGAAGAAGATCCCAGTCAGAAGATTGTTGCTGGTGCTGATAATAAAACCAAAGAGGAAAGAATTGAGCAGGTGTTTAAGGATGAACTGGATATCAAAGGTTTGACCATTCGGATTGAAACTCTTAAAGATGATAGTGTTCCCGGGATGATTTTGCTTAATGAACAATCACGTCGTTTTAAAGAGATGACCCATATGATGGGGCAGGGTGAGATGCCAGATATGTTTGCTGATCATACTCTGATGGTGAATACTGCCAGCCCTGCAGTGGAAAAAATTCTTAAATTACAGGATGACGGCGATAGTGAGTCTGCCAATATGCTGATTGAACAGATTTATGACCTGGCAATGTTGTCACATCAGGCGATCAGTAAAGAGCGTATGGCTGGATTTCTTGAGCGGAGCGGGAAGTTGCTTGGTATGATCTGATTGCCAGTTTCTGTCTGGAAACCGCCCTTTTTCGCAATCTCTGCGTCAATCTGCACATTTGTTTGTGCGGCGTAAAGTACTACGCCTCCGCTCAAATGCTTGATTTCCTTGACCTTGCGAAAAATTGCTGGTTTCCAAATCAGAAATGTATGTTATGTCCATCCGGAGTGTCCGGATGGACACTAGCCAGAAATCAAAGGGGGCTGGATTTTTTTTGCGGCTTAACTATATTTCCAATTGACCTGTTTGTCTTAATGCTTCATACAGAATAATTGCTGCCGAATTTGCCAGATTCAAGCTCCTGACGGCCGGGGAGAGGATGGGGATCAGTATTGCGTGATCCTTCTCTGCTGCAAGTAGCTCTTCCGGTAACCCCAGAGTTTCCTTCCCAAAAACAAAAAAATCACCGACAGCATAATCAACGCCAGCATAACTCTTGGCCGCTTTTTTTGAGGTGTACCAGAAGCGACCTTGTGGATATTCTCCCTTTAGCTGTTGCAGAGATTCCCATCGATGCAGTTTTACTTCTGGCCAATAGTCCAGACCCGCCCTTTTCATATGTTTATCATCAAGGGAAAAACCAAGTTTACCGACCAGGTGGAGGTGAGCTCCTGAAGCCGCACAGAGACGACCAATGTTCCCGGTATTTGGTGGGATTTCTGGCTCGATCAGGACAATATGGAAAGCTTCATGATTCTGCATAGCGCGGAAACATAGCACAATGGTTCAAGCGAGGGAAGGATGATGAATTTAAAAAATATCTATCGGTTCTGTAATTTCTGATTCTGTCTGGCGCCTTTCTTTTCCGCGGTAAAAGGAGATCGATTTGGGAGTACGAATATTATCAATAGCAATATTGACCCAACCATTACTACGCTTGAACTTGGTAATGCCTTGTTTATCAATAAGTACGGAAAGTAGATAATCTTTCACCAGATCGTGTTTACCATTCGGGTAAATAACCGGAATCAGCATAAAAACAGGCTCCTTTTTGATGCATATACAATAAATAACATGTTTATTTTTTACATAGTTATATTTGCAATAAATATACCACCACCGTAATATGCTGAATCACCGTTGTTTTTTTTGGCGGGGGCGTTGTTTGTCGGAAAAGTTTACACAATTGGTTAAAGAAAGTTTTGCAAGGACTAAAAAGCCGGGGAGAAAAGAAGTCAGTCCCCGGCCAGGAGCCTGCTACTCAGCTTTGACTGATTATTAAAGCTTGATCAACATCGGCAATCAAATCATCGACATGTTCAATGCCGATCGAAATGCGGATCATTCCGGGATCAACCCCTGCAGAGCGTTGTTGCTCAGCAGACAGTTGCCGGTGGGTGGTACTTGCCGGATGGAGAACCCCGGAGCGAGCGTCCGCGACATGAATGACCAGAGCAATCAACTGGCACGCTTCCATGAATTTTTTACCGGCTTCCTGTCCCCCTTTTATCTCAAAGGTCATGACGCCACTACACCCTTTGGGTAGATATTTACTGGCAAGAGAGTGGCTGAGATGACTTTTAAGCCCGGGATAATTAACTCTGGAGACTGCAGGGTGCTGCTCCAGATATTCAGCCATCGCTTGAGCGTTGCTGCTGTGGCGCTCCATCCGCAGGGGAAGGGTCGTCAAACCATGATCAATCAAAAAGCTGTTCTGCGGCGCAGCACAGCAACCGAGATCGCGCATATACTGAACTCTGGCTTTAACGATATAAGCAGCTGAGCCAAACTTCTCACTATATTTTAAACCATGATAACTGGGATCCGCCTCGGTTAACTCGGGGAATTTGCCATTGTTCCAATTGAAAATTCCACCATCGACAATAATGCCACCCAGGCTGGTTGCATGGCCATCAAAGTATTTTGTGGTTGAATGAACAACAATATCAGCACCGTGCTCCAGCGGTTTACAGAGATAGGGAGTCGCAAAGGTGTTGTCAATCAGCAATGGAACATCCATCTCTTTAGCCAGAGTGGAGAATTTAGCAAAATCGAGAACATTCAGGTTTGGATTGCCGATGGTCTCCCCAAAGAGACAGCGGGTTTCCGGTCGAAAAGCTTTTCTCAATTCAATCATATCGGCTTCAGGATCAACAAAAGTTACCTCAATCCCCATTTTGGGGAAAGTATTGGCGAACAGTGAATAGGTGCCACCGTAGAGGGTGCTTGCGGTAACAATATGCTGACCTGTTTGACAGATATTTAAAATGGCCCCACTGATCGCGGCTTGCCCTGAAGACGTTGCCAACGCGCCAACACCACCCTCCAGAAGCGCAATCTTTCCTTCGAGGGCTTCGTTGGTCGGGTTGCTGATGCGGCTGTACATATGATCGGCAAGATCAAGATCAAACAGTTTTGCAACATGATCTGCACTGCTGTATTTAAAAGTTGTACTCTGGCAGATTGCCGGAATACGTGGTTCGGTTGGTTTTGGCGTATAACTACCCTGCACCGCCTGCGTTTCGATTTTCCAGTTCTCTTTCATTTTGACTCTCCAAATTCTGATGTGAAGTATTGATCGAAAAATAACTCTAACAAATATTGACTGCAAAAGCGAATTT
>JAOZMV010000248.1 GCA_029934095.1 Desulfuromusa sp.
ATTACTGACACCACCGACCCTGAAGTAACAATAGGTCAAACGTGAGCCGGTCACGTCTTCAAGGATATCGAGAATATGTTCACGATCATCAAAGGCATACATAATCGGGGTAAATGCACCCAGATCAAGCAGGTAAGCACCATACCAGAGCAGGTGACTCTGAATCCGGTTCAGTTCTGAGGTGATAACACGGATATACTCGACCCGCTCGGGAACTTCAATCCCGGCAGCCCTTTCCAACAACTGAGCAAAACCATGGTTATAGATCAACGCTCCCAGATAATCCATCCGTGCCGTATTTGGCATGAACGATTTAACTGGTTTGTGCTCAGCAATTTTCTCGTGACAGCGATGACCGTAGCCAAGAACGGGCAACAGTTCCATCGCGTACTCACCTTCGAGTTCCAGCAGCACCCGCAACACCCCGTGGGTACTCGGATGCTGGGGGCCCATATTCAGAACATAACGGTGATGCTTGGGGTCTTCTAATACTTCTACATCCATGCTCATCAGCTCTGCTCCTGACTTTTGACGGCTTCAGGTTTGGCTTCTGGCTTAGGTTCAGGTTTAGCCTTGGGCTCTGGTGCTGGTTCAGGAGGTTGGCGTCTCACAGCAGCAACATCCTTAAGATTTGCTTCTTCCTTCAACAGCGGTTTCAGATCCACATCCTCTTCCGCCAGAATCAGCGGGTGGAGATAGGGATGATCAACAAATACGATGCCGTGGAAATCACGGGTTTCACGTTCATGCCAATTGGCTCCCTGATAAATATCGGAGATAGTTGGAATTTCACCATTATCATCAACAAAAGCACGCGCCAGTACTCGGCAGCGGGTTTCGAAATGGGCGAACTGATAAACAACTTCGATGGCTGGGGAAACATGCACCGCCATCAGGGCAACCAGATAAAAACCTTCTTCAAGCATCAACGCTGCAAAATCACGAACCTTTTCGTGATCCAGGCAGACATTATAGTCATGACCACTGACCGAATAATCAATATCCTCAATCACCGTAGAGAGATTCTGCCACTGTCCTTTTACTTTATTGATATCCATTATTAAGCCCCCTCCGGCATTTTGTTCTGCGGGAATGGGAAACGCTTGCCGCTGATTTTTTTCTGTAATTGCAGGATGCCTTCAATCAAGGCCTCGGGGCGCGGCGGACAACCGGGGATATAAACATCAACCGGAATCAGCTTATCAACACCGAGCACAACATCATAGTTTGCCTCTACCGCAAAGGGACCACCCGCCATAGCACAGTTACCCATAGCAATAACGTAGCGTGGCGCAGGCATCTGCTCATACAGAGTCACAAGAGCAGGAGCCATTTTACGATTAACCGTACCGGCAACAATCATCAGATCAGATTGACGTGGAGAGGGGCGGAAAACCTCAGCACCATAGCGAGCCATATCAAAACGGGCCATACCACAGCACATCATCTCAATAGCACAACAGGAAAGACCAAAGGTGAGAGGCCAGAGGGAATTAGCTCGACACAGATTGAAGATTGTATCAGACAACTTCATCTGTATCAGAGGGGGACCATCTGAAGTCTTGGTTTGCTGTATAGAAGCACCGTCATAGCGCTCTATACACTCCTTTGTATAGGAGTGGACGTTTAGTAGGCTTTTCTTCTGTTCGGCCACGTAAATACTCCCTTAACCCAGGCATAAACAATCGCCAGAGATAAAATACCAACAAAAATCATTATTTCAGAAATCCCCCGCGCTGCTGAAACTTTGTCAAAGGCGGTAGCAACAGGGAACAGGTACAGAACATCAACATCGAAAGCCAGAAAAATAAGTGCGTAGAGATAGTAAGAAATATCAAAACGAATATTCCATGCAGTCCCATAGGGATCCATACCACACTCGTATGTTTCCCGGGTTTTCTGATACAGGTGACGGGGTGCAAAAAACACGGAGATCAGCAACGGAGCCACGCCACAGACAATTCCCATGGCCAAAAGCGCCCACACATACATATATTCGACCAGATAACCTTCAATCATAATGAATTGTGCCTCCACAGAGGAAGTTTGCACGCTGGAGAGCTTTTTTAGAGCTGTGCTCCTTTGTACGTTTTCAAAATGTTTATCCACACATCTTTCAGCAGTGTAAACAAACCACATATCTTCTAGCGGAACGGTACTTTCTTGTCAAGAATTTTATTATAATGATTTTTTATAACAGATAGTGAAAATTCCACAACTACATGATTTTACTTATTTAACTCTAAATTAATCGTTAAATCCCCAGCATTCCAATCACCTTTATTGTGAATACTGTATACAGTTCAGAAGGGAAAATTATCGCCATTAAACAACCCGGATTAGTCATCTTTTGTCATTGACGGTGGCAGTTTTCTCCTCCACCCATTTACCAGGGATTTTAGTACAAGTAGTTTAAACTTTTTCTGCAGCACAGTAACGGGTGACAATCTGTCATGGGTTGTTACAGTTCTTGCGGCTAATTTCCAACCGGAAGCATTTCAATAATCATGCGGAATTCCCTGAATATGTAGTGCCATATGTTCATCCTCATCCATACTTTGAACCCAACCGTTATTTGCGTCGCACTTACTGTCAAGATCGTTAATATAGGGCTTGATATCGAGCAGAGGGGTACCATCAAAGACATCCAGCCCGGAAGTGTAAACCCGGTCGTCGATAATTTTCTTGACCCTGACAACACTGAGTCCAATAGGATTAGGACGTACCGGCGAACGGCTGGCGAACAGGCCAATTTCCTTTCCAGCCGCCCAGGGGGGAGAAACCTCCATGGTTACAGCAGTTTTCAAGCGGTCAATAAAGTAGAGAACATAAATATAGGTGAATGAATCGAGAGTTTTCAGCCCGGCAACATATTCAGGCTTCAATTGCAGGTAAAACTCCTGATCATCAGTGTCAACTGGTTGGTAGGGTGCTGTTTCCAGATAGGGAGTTTTGATGCTGCCGATTGCATTGAGACTTATTTCAGCCATGGTTTTCTCTTCCTGTTGCGGCAATGCC
>JAOZMV010000249.1 GCA_029934095.1 Desulfuromusa sp.
GACACGCAAAATCCCGGCGCAATTTTGCAACCTTTCACACATGACAGGACACTAGCAGCCTGTCGGATTATCTGGGCTGAAGCGAAAATTTGGTCGTTTGAGATCAGATTTTGGCTCATTTGAGAGTAATAGCCGTAGCTATTGGTCGAAAAGGAGCTGAAATTTGAACCAAACAGACGAATTTGCAGCCAGTCTATTGATAGTTCGACAGCCTGCTAGGCTGAAAATAGACTTTTTGGAAGGCCTGCTCAAACAAGAAACCGGTTGTGTGGATTGTTCCAACACAACCGGTTTCTTATTGATAAACCAACAATTATTTTGGTTCAACTGGCAGCCCGGCTTTCACCCAGCCACGATATCCACCACGCAATGGTCGAACATGAGTAAAGCCATTTTCCATTAACGTCAGTGCCAGACTGGCACTGGATGCTTCGCTCGGTCAGGTGCAGTAAGTCACAATTTCGGTGTCGGGAGGAACCTCAGTTTTCAGTTTCTGTAAGTCCGCCTTGGAGGATACTCTGATTGCCCCCGGGATTTTATCTTTGGCCCGCTGCCACTGACCCGGCGTTCGCGTGTCAATGATGACTATTGTTTTATCGCTGGTTTGCAGGGTTTGAAATTCGGTAATGGTGATCCTTTGAACATCACTCGGGCGCTTGGGAATATCGGCGGCTATTGCAGTTCCAAAAAATGTCAGGGAGAGAATCGCAATCAGTAAAAAGCGTACAGGGGTGAAAGTTAACATTGATAGTTCTCCTTTGTTGAGTTTTTTGCATGGTATCATATATTTATATTTCATAGCTATTCAATGGGAATTTAGCAGGCCAGTGATTTGATTTATTTTGGTATCAGGAAATACAGAGTTTGTCGGTTGATTTCATAAAGATTCAATTGCAATATTTGGTGTTTTTAAACTTTGTTGATAAATTTATATGTTTATAGTTTACTATTTTTATTTGAGTTTTGGGCTGAGATCCATACAGGTGGAAATGCGTCATCTGTAAAATCACTCTGGCTATCAACTTGTTGACAGTCAGAAAAAAACTTTTAAAAAAGGGAAGGTGTGTTACTTCCTTTGGCGTATAGCGAGAAAAGAGAGCTGATTATGAAAACTATTGGATTACTGGGTGGGATGAGTTGGGAATCGACACTGCTTTATTATCAATTGCTCAATGAAGGGGTACGGGAGCGACTTGGTGGTCTCCATTCGGCAAAAATTTTGATGCACAGTGTTGATTTTGCTGAAATCGAACAATTTCAGGTCAACGGACAATGGAATGAAGCGGGAAAAAAACTTGCTGATGCTGCACTGGGATTAGAACGATCCGGGGCAGACATGATTCTGATCTGTACCAACTTGATGCATAAAGTGGCGCCTGTGATCGAATCACAAATTAATGTTCCACTACTGCATATTGCTGATGCCGCTGGTCAGACAATCAAGGCTCAGGGGCTGAAAAAAGTTGGTCTGCTCGGCGCCCGTTACACCATGGAAGAAGATTTTTACCGGCAGCGACTGTTGGATAACTTTGATCTGGATGTTATTATCCCTGCTCCTGAAGATCGGGAATACATTCATCAGACTATTTTTCACGAGCTGTGCCAGGGGAAATTTACCGCTGAGACGCGGAAGAGCTATCTTGCAATCATCGATAAATTACGTGTCCAGGGAGCCGAAGGGGTAATTCTCGGTTGTACTGAAATCCCGTTGCTGATCAGTCAGGAGGATACCACGTTGCCACTGTTTAATACGGCTGCGTTACATGTCCAGTTTGCGCTGGAGCATTCTTTTGCTTAGCCGTTATTTTTTCTGAGAAACTTATGAATAAAGAAGTTTTGCGTGATCAGATCATGACTCGATTGAAGGCTGATCATGCTTTGCTGCTGCAGGCTGCGAAGACCTCTCATGCTGCGGCTACCGATGATGAGAATATCCCCGATAATAAATATGCTACCCTCGGCCTTGAGGCCTCCTACCTTGCTCAGGGACAGGCTAATCGTGCGCAGGAAATTCTGCAGGCACTACAGGCCTTCCGGCAATTGGCTTTACCTCTGTTTTCTCCGAATTCACTGATCCGTTTGACGGCAGTGGTCCAGCTAGAGGATGATGAGGGGTGCAGCAGACTATTTTTTATCGGTCCTGCCGCAGGAGGCTTGCTTTTACAGTTTGATGGGGTGGAGATTATGATCATCACGCCTGCATCACCTCTCGGTCGAGAGTTGCTCGGCAAGCAGTGTGGCGATCTGATTGAACTTAAAAGTGGTGCTGCTCGGGAATATGAAATTATTTCGATCTGTTGATGATGGCTTAGCCATCTGATTCATTTTTGCGAGTGCATCATTGTTAGTGGATTTCTTATCCTTTTAGTTGAAATGTCCTCTGGCGTCTTTCCGCATAGTCAAATTCGTGGGTTATTTTCCAGGAAACTATCAATCTGCGCCAAGCTGCGCGCAGGAATAAAATGGCGACTATTGTTGCCAGCGCCCCCCAGACAAGACCAACGGATCCCTGATAGCTGAAATGAAATTTCCGCTGGACAAGATTATTGCCACTCTCAAGTAGAAATCCAAACAGGAGTCCAGAGAGGATAACCCGCAACAGTCGATTTAGAATAATGCCGTATTTGATCTGCCCCGGCTTGGCTTTGTTGGCCAGTCGTTTCCAGCGGGTCATCAGCAAGCCGTGCAGGCAGAAGATAATCGCCAGTCCGCTGTCCAGCGTGCGCAGGATCAGGTAACCGGAGAGAGCTCCCCAAGTGAGGGCGATGATGATGGTATCGAGGTTCAACGTTGTTTCCTTCTGGGTTGTTTAGGAGGCTGTCGGACTTTACAAGAATCTACTGCAAAATCACCTGGTCGGTTCATATTTCCGTATATTTTCGACAAATAGCGGTGCTATTCGCTCTCAAAGCTACGAAAATCTGCCCTCGAACAGTCGATTTCTCGCTACGATTCGCAAAGACCGACAACCTCCTAGCTGCCGTGTGAGCCAATATACACATTCTAGC
>JAOZMV010000250.1 GCA_029934095.1 Desulfuromusa sp.
CGATCGGGGAGTGGGCTTTAACCGAGGCCTGTCGCCAATTGAAGGAATGGCAACAACTTGAAAAGGGGCCTCTGCATTTATCTTGCAATATTTCCGTTAAGCATCTCTCTGATGATCAATTTATCAGTAAGGTGAAAAATATTATTGACGCAAGTGGTATTGATCCTCAGTTTTTAACTCTGGAACTGATAGAAAGTGTGATGATTGAGGATGTTGAAGAAAAAATTGAACTGCTAAACCAGCTGAAAGCGTTGGGAGTTAAATTGTCGATTGATGATTTTGGTACCGGTTATTCTTCGTTCAGCTACCTGCGCAAGCTGCCCATCGATGAATTGAAGATTGATCGTTCGTTTGTCATGGAGATCACCACTCATCCTGCGAGCCGTGCGATCGTTTCAACAATCGTCTATCTGGCCAGGAACTTGAATCTGTTGACGGTTGCCGAAGGGATTGAAAAACCCGAGGAGTTAGAATTTATGCGTAAGCATGGTTGTGAACTCTTCCAGGGGTTTTATTATAGCCCAGCAGTCCAATGACCAGTTTCTCAATTTATTAGAAGACTCGCAGGTTTAGCGGGCAGCAGTGTCCACCACTGCCCGCTGCGATAAAACCTCAGAGGGAGGTTATTCCAGGCCTGTGGCTGCCAGGTAGCCCTTTTGGGTTGCAGCATAAATATCTGCCGGATTATCCGCATCACCAACAATTTGTACTGATTTCTGCTGGTCTTGCAGTTGCTGATAGAGATCGTTTTCCGGTTCCATCCCCGCTGCAATAATCACTGTATCAAAAGATGCCCATTCTCCCGTTGATCCATTTTGCTGATATTTAACCCGATCAGCACTAAATTCCACCAGAGTTGTGTTTGGAGAAATGAGGAGGTTTTCTTTCTGCTCTAAACGTTTGAGCATCAGTTTTTTGGTGATCATTTCCATATCGTTGGCAATGCTGTCGGTTCTTTTGGTAATGACAACATCATAGTTCTGATCCGCCAGTATTTCTGCTGCCTCTATGCCAATCATCCCCGCCCCGATAATCAGGACTCGTTTTCCTTTGATCGGTTTTGCCTGTTCAAAGAATTCGAGGCTGGTCATGGAATATTGACTGGATAAGCCTTCGATTGCAGGAATTCTCTGCCTGGAGCCAGTTGCCACCACAAAGTGATCAAAATGACCCAATGCCTCCGCGCTGATGGTCGAGTTTAATTTAATTTCGCTGACATTTTTTTCGGTTCGCTTGATCAAACTATTGAGCGGTCTGAGCATGGACCCTTTATGCGGTGCCTGGTAGGCCATTTCAAACTGGCCACCCAGATTGGCTTTCTTCTCATACAGGGTCACTTTGTGCCCCATAATTGACAGTTGAGTTGCTGCTGCCATTCCCGCCGGGCCCGCTCCAATAACGGCAACCGATTTTGCTGTTTTTGCTTGAACCGGTTTTTTATCAATACCCGGATTAACGATGCAGCCGATACCACTGCCATTTTTAACATTGGCAAGGCAACCTTGCAGGCAGTAGCCACAATAGGTGATCTCATCGGTCTGTTGCTGTAATAACTTATTGACAAAATCTGGATCTGCAATCAGTGGTCTGCCGAGGGAGACACAATCGGTTAGATTGTTCTGGTCGTATTGTTCCAGTTTTTCAACATCCCCCATTCTTCCAGCAACGATTAATGGCAGTTCGGTCTGCTTTCTGATTGCAGTGACTACCTCAAGCTGCTTCTGTTCCGGTAATGCCATGTGGCTATAATACCAGGGCGGTGTATCGCAAGCATTGCCAAAACCACAGTGGATGGCATCAAAGCCATACTCTTTTGCCAGATCAAGAATAACTTTATTCTCTGCTGGACCAAAGCCGTTTTCCACAAAGTCATGCCCGGAAATCCGCACCATAACCGCCAGTTTATCTCTTTCGGCCCGGACAATATCAAAGACCTGTTTGATAAACAGAGTCTTGTCCTGTCCGTACTCATCCTCACGCAGATTGGTTCGGGGAGAAAGGAACTGTTGAATCAGGTAACCATGACCCGCCTGGATTTCAATGGCATCAAACCCTGCTGCAATGGCAACTTTGATCGCCCGACGGTAGCCTTCAAGAATTCCTTCGATCTCCTGCTGTTGCAGGATGTCCGGTGTCTGTCCAGTTGCCGGGCAAGTTATGGCCGAAGGTGCTTCTGGTGGCTGTCCAGTTGCTTTCGGGTTGGCAGCCCGTCCAGCGTGATTGAGATTCAGGCAAGCCAGAGTGTTGTTTTTATGGAGGACGTCGACAATTTTGCTCAATTGAGTTTGGCTGTCCGGCAGGTGGACGGCCAATTGCTTGGGATGCTCTTTGCCTGTTACGCAAACGGCAACCGGTTCTAAAATAATCATTGCCATGCCGCCTTGGGAAAGATTGTCATAGTAAACCAGGTGGCGTGGTGTGACTTCCCCTTTGGGGTTGCCGTAGGCACTTTTGACCGGAGCCATAATAAATCTGTTTTTTAACTGTAATTGACCGATTTGAAAAGCTTGGGTGAATTTCATGTCGACCTCCCTGTGCGGTTTGAAAACGGAGAGACTAAAAGGTTGGATATGAAGAAACCTGAATATCAGAAAAGCTGTATATATTTGTATACGCCTGATATTCAGCTCTGTCAAATGCTAATCTGAAAGAAAAAACGGGGACAGAATTAAATTCTGTCCCCGTTATAATTATAAGAGTGTTTAACCTGAAATTTAAAGTCTTAATGAATTTGGGTGATGCCCTTCAAACTCCGGTTGTACGGTATGACAGACGGTACAGTCATTGCCGATGGGGCGATCATTCCCCTGGTATTGCAACGGCTGGATACTATCACGGTTGCTTCCCAGCTTATTAAGGGTTGCCGGGTAAACAGCATGAGGGCTGTTGTGACAGGCGGCGCACATCATCGCTTCCATCTGATCGTGACGGTTGCGGAACAATCCCTCTTCATCCTCTGTCCAGGTGTTGAAAGCATCCATCGAGCTGCCCATTTCAAACTCTTCGTG
>JAOZMV010000251.1 GCA_029934095.1 Desulfuromusa sp.
TTGCCGGATATACAACCTGCGGTGGTTGTCCAGGTGGAAACATCGAATATTCACCCGAAGAGATGATCAAGAACGGTGTGGAAGCTATTCATTTAGCAACCGGTTTTGTTGTCGGCTATCCACCTTGTCCCTACATTGCCGATTTTAAAAAACTTATAGAAACAAAATACAAAATTCCCGTGGTGATAGGAACCCATCCGATTCCACAAAAATACTATATTATTCATAATGAATTAAAAACATGGGATACCGCTGAATGGCAAAAACTAATCAAGCCAACGGTTGCAACCGAGACTATCAGGCTTGCTTACGATTAACAAAAAGAGGGCTGAAATGTACAAATATTTGTTTGGCCCGGTCCCTTCAAGGCGCCTGGGAATGTCATTGGGTATTGATCTGGTTCCAAGAAAAGTCTGCTCCCTGGATTGTGTTTATTGCGAAGTGGGGAAAACGACAAAACTTACTCTGGAACGAAAGGAATATATTCCATTTGATAAAGTCATCAATGAATTAACTCACTATTTTGAAAATAATCCTGATCCAGATTACATCACTTTCTCGGGATCAGGCGAACCAACCCTCAATTCTCGAATTGGTGATGTCCTCAAATTCATCAAAGAGAAAAAACCGCAAATACCCGTAGCACTTCTAACCAATGGCACCCTGTTATTTGATCCTGAAGTAAGAGCAGAAATCAAAGCAGCCGATGTTGTCCTCCCCTCACTTGATGCAGCAACAAACTCAATCTTTCAAAAAATAAATCGTCCAGTTCCAGGTTTTGATATTGAAAAATATCTGCAAGGACTCATTGATTTCAGAAAAGAATTTAAAGGAAAGATCTGGTTAGAAATTTTCATTCTTCCTGAATTTAATCTTGAACAAAAGGAATTGAAAAAGTTAGAAGAGGCGATTATTAAGATAAACCCTGACTCAATCCAGTTAAATACCCTTGACAGGCCCGGCACAGTTGCCGATCTGCATCCTGCCAGCAGGGAAGAATTGGAAGGCATCGTTCAATTATGGAACTTAAAAAATGTTGAAATAATAGCAGCAGCATCACAAAGAAAAAACCTTCAGGCATACCGAAGTGATGCGGAAGCCGCTATTTTTGAAACTATTTCAAGGCGTCCCTGTACCATTGAAGATTTAATGGAAATTTTAGGAATCCATATTAATGAAATCAATAAATATCTTGATGTCCTGGAAGAAGAAGAAAAAATTGAAACAGTTAGACAAGAAAGAGGTGTGTTCTACCAGATCAAATCAAAGATGGCCAACCGGGAGGATGGCTGAAAATCACTCTTCCCTACGAGGCTGTCGGACTATACGGGCCGAAGCGATATTCAGGCCCGAGAAACCATATTCTTTCCCTGGTTTTTCGATTTATACATACCCTCATCGACAAGATGAACAAGGTCATTGAAGGATTGGACATTTTTATTTGCAAAGGTTGAAACACCAGAGCTGACTGTGATCTGCTCACCGGGCAAATTTTCAAACTCACAATCCAGAATAACGGCCTGGATCCGGTTAGCCAGATCAAAAGCTCCATCTCCCGCCGTATTGGGGAGAATAATGGCAAACTCGTCCCCTCCATACCTTGCGGGGATATCACTCTCTCTGGCGACACTTTTCACCAGTTTACCAATTTTTTTAAGAACCCGATCACCCTGAGTGTGCCCGTAAAGATCATTGATCCGTTTAAAATCATCTATATCAAAAAATACCAGTGACAGCGGTGCAGCATAGCGACCGGCCCGACTGAACTCTTCTTCAAGGCGATCGTAAAAATGGCGGTGATTGTAGAGGCCTGTCAAGCCATCCCGGATTGCCATCTCCTCAAAATAATTTTGGGCTGATTGCACCGACTCAAAGAGTATCGCATTCTCCAGAGCGTTGGCCGAAATATTGGCAATCAGTTGACAGAGTTTGTAAATTCTCTCGGTGATACCATTTTTGATTGGAGATGCGGTCCGCAAGAAAAAAGTCCCGATGACGCTCTCTTTTTTAATAACCGGGATAACAATAATCGAATTGTAGCCCAGTTTTTCTGTTTGCTCCCGGACAGAAAACATCAGTGGGTCATTTTTAATGTCATTAACAACGACAGTTTGTTTGGATTCAATCGATTTCTGAATCTCAGGATATTTGCGCAAGTCCAATACCAGTTCTTCCTGGCAATTCAGATCGTTACTTGCCTTAACAATAACCTCCCCTTTATCGTTAATACTGATAATTGAACAACGCGCAATATCCATTATTCCCGCCATCTTCTCAACAATAAGGCGGAGTATCGCCATAGGATTACGAATTGCAGAAATACTTTCAGTAATTTCAAGGAGAAAACGGAGGTCTTTATCTTCCAGATCTGAATAAAAATCTTTCGCCCGTAGATGAGCATCAACCCGTGCAATAATTTCGGGGAGACAGACTGGTTTGGTGATGTAATCGTCAGCCCCGGCCTTTAAACCAATAACCATGTCCTTTTTATTTGTCCGGGCGGTAAATAGAATAAGCGGGATTTTTCTTGTTTCTGGTTCAGCTTTAAGAATTCTACAAGCCTCAATCCCATTTTTGCGCGGCATCTCGACATCCATAATGATGAGATCTGGCGCATGCTTAAGGCTGAGGGAGATCGCCTCTTCACCATCCTTACCCTCAATGATAGCAAAGTCTTTTTGCAGAATATCCTTCAGGACTTCTCTAAAGAAAAGTTCGTCATCAACAATAAGAATTTTTTTCTTTATATCCATAAATATATCTCATTTGAGTAACAACAAAAAAGCACTGTAATAGCTGTACATCTGTAGTCGTTCTAGCACAGCTAAATATTGGCAATCACTAATATCGCAAGAAAAGATAGCTTTGTCCATAAAAATTATCATTTTTTTCTGTTTACTTTGAATATGGCAAGAAACTAGGTGGCCGTCGGACTATACGGGCCGAAGCGAAAATTTGGAAGTTTGAGACCAGATTTTAGCTCGTTTGAGATTAATAGCC
>JAOZMV010000252.1 GCA_029934095.1 Desulfuromusa sp.
TGGATTACTTTCGCCCTGCCAAAGGGGCGAATCATGCAGGATTCGATGGAATTGTTTTCTCAGATTGGTATCACTTGCCCGGAAATGAACGAAACCAGCCGTAAACTTGTTTTTGAAAACTCGGAGCTGAAATTTCGTTTTATGGCAGTGCGGGCAACGGATGTTCCAACTTATGTCGAATATGGTTGCGCCGACCTTGGGGTTGTCGGTAAGGATACCCTGTTGGAACAGGGAAAAAATCTCTACGAGCCTCTGGACCTCAAGTTTGGTTATTGCCGCCTGGTGGTTGCGGAACCGAAGCTGCTGCAAGAGAATGATAACCCGTTGAACTGGTCAAATATCCGTGTCGCAACTAAATATCCCAATGTGACCGAACGTTATTTTGCAGCGAAGGGGATTCAGGTTGAATTGATCAAACTTTACGGTTCGATTGAGTTAGCGCCGCTGGTCGGCTTGTCGGAGCGGATTGTCGATCTGGTTTCCACCGGTGGAACCCTGAAAGCAAATAATATGGTTGAGGTGGAAACGATTGCCGAAGTGACCAGCCGTCTGATTGTTAATCGTGCCAGTTTGAAAACCAAACATGAGCGCATCAGCAGAATTATTGACGGGTTGGAGAAGGTGATTGGTGATGAAGTTAAGATTTCACAGTAAAGATAGGTTCAAGGTACAAGGATTCAGGATCAAGGTATAATCCTTTCTTGAACCTTGAACCTTGAACCTTGAACCTTGAACCTTGAACCTTGAACCTTGAACCCGACGAGGAACGAGTCAAATGCGAATTTTAAAATTCAGTGATCCCGATTTTGCCCGGCAGTTGCAGCGGATTGAACAACGCGCTGACGAGGTTCCTGACGCTGTTGAGGAAACGGTCAAAGCGATTATTGCTGATGTGCGTCAGCGGGGTGATGCGGCCCTGTTTGAATTGAGTTTGAAGTTTGACCAGATTGATTTGACTGCTGAGAATATCGAAGTCAGTGATGCTGAAATGGATGCAGCCTTGGCTGCGGTCAGTGGCGAATCACTGGCAGCATTGCAACTGGCTGCGGAACGTATTGCCGATTATCATGCCAAGCAGAAACAGGAAACCTGGCTGTCGACCGATGAGGATGATGTTCTTGTCGGGCAGATGGTGCGTCCCCTTGACCGGGTTGGTATCTATGTTCCGGGGGGTAAAGCAGCCTACCCGTCATCGGTATTGATGAATGCTGTTCCTGCTAAAGTTGCCGGGGTTTCTGAGGTGATCATGGTGGTGCCAATGCCCGGTGGTGAAGTGAATCCCCATGTCTTGGCGGCGGCAAAAATTGCTGGAGTGGATCGAATTTTCAAACTTGGAGGTGCCCAGGCAATTGCTGCTCTGGCCTACGGGACAGAATCGGTCCCCCAGGTTGATAAAATTACCGGGCCGGGAAATATCTATGTGGCAATGGCCAAAAAACAGGTATTTGGTCAAGTTGATATAGATATGATTGCCGGGCCAAGTGAAATTCTGGTGATCAATGATGGCAGTGGTGAAGCGGCCCACATTGCTGCTGATCTCCTCTCCCAGGCTGAGCATGATGAGTTGGCTTCCGCAGTTCTGGTGACCAGTTCAGAGGTGATGGCGGTTGCGGTTCAGGGTGAAGTGGAAAAACAACTGCAAGAACTCAGTCGTGAGACCATTGCGCGTCAGTCTATTGAGGATTTTGGGGCAATAATTGTGGCAGAAGACCTGGATGAGGCAATCAATTTTTCCAATCGGATAGCCCCTGAGCATCTGGAACTGGCAGTTGATAATCCGTTTTCGATTCTCTCAAAAATTCGCCATGCCGGAGCGATCTTCATGGGGCACAGTACCCCGGAAGCTGCTGGAGATTATCTGGCTGGGCCGAACCATACTTTGCCGACGGGTGGAACAGCACGTTTCTTCTCCCCATTGTCACTGGATGATTTTGTTAAAAAATCGAGTATCCTTTCCTTCTCAGAGAGTGGCTTGCAGCGATTGGGTAAAGATATTATCCATATCGCTGAACTGGAAGGTCTGGAGGCGCACGCAAGATCCGTTTCTATTCGGTTGGAGAAGGGATAGTTTTTTGGATTTGATAACCAAAACAAAACTTTTACCACAGAGGCACAGAGCTACGGAGAAAACCTGAAAACCTTTCAAGTATGGGTTTAAAATCAATAAAAAAGACTTTTACTTGGACATTCTCAGTGTCTCTGTGCCTCTGTGGTTAATTTGAAGGAGCTGAATATGACTCGTACAGCAAAAATCGAACGTAAAACCAAAGAGACTAATATCAGTATTGAGCTGAATCTCGATGGTTCGGGACAACACCACATAGAAAGCCCGGTGCCGTTTTTTAACCACATGCTCTCCGCTGTGGCTCGACATGGTTTTTTTGATTTGACGGTTAAAGCGACCGGTGATATTGAAATTGATGCCCACCATACGGTTGAAGATCTTGGTATCGTCCTGGGTGAAGCATTTAAACAGGCTCTGGGTGACAAGGCCGGGGTCAGGCGTTTCGGTCGGGCAACCATGCCGATGCACGAAGCTCTGGCATCGGTCATTATCGATTTTTCCGGGCGCCCATTTCTAGTATTCAATGCCGATCTTCCCAAGGCGAAAGTCGGCGAGTTTGACACTGAGCTGGTGGCAGAGTTTTTTGTTGCGTTCTGTAACCACTCCGGAGCGAATATTCACGTCAATCTGGCTTACGGCGACAATCTCCACCATATTATTGAGGGGATATTCAAGGCTTTTGGTCGGGCGTTAGATGAAGCCACCGGTCTTGATCCGCGTATCCAGGGGGTGTTGTCGACCAAGGGCAAATTAGAATAGTTTCTGTCCAGAAACCGTCCTTTTCCGCAATCTCTGCGTCAATCTGCACATTTGTTTGTGCGGCGTAAAGTACTACGCCTCCGCTCAAATGTTTGATTTCCTTGACCTTGCGAAAAATTTCTGGTTTCTGAATCAGAAACTGGCGTTGTATTTATCTGGTTTTTACAGTTACCAA
>JAOZMV010000253.1 GCA_029934095.1 Desulfuromusa sp.
TGTACTTACACTTGCCGGAGTCCATGAAGTCGAGGAAGGTGTCCTGCAGAACTTCAGTAAAGACGATGAGGTCTTCAAAAGGTGATGTGGTCAGACCACCAACAACTGCGTTAGCGATGGAACCAACACCTGATTGCAGTGGCAGCAGGTTCTTTGGCAGACGACCGGCTTTAACTTCAACCTGGAAAAAGTCGACAATATTATCAGCAATGGCTTGAGCTACCGGGTCGGTACCACGCAGTGAACGACCGTTATCAGGCATTTTGGACTCAACGATAGCAACGATCTTGCTGGTATCAGTTGGAACCCATGGAGTACCGATACGCTGCTTGGCATCAGTGATCGGGATAATCTGACGATAAGGAGGTACGTCGGTCATGAAGATATCATGCATTCCTTCAAATGAAGGGAGGCCGGTGTTGATCTCAACAATGATCTTGTCGGCGATGTCAATAACTTCGTTTGCGGCACCAATAGCACCAGAGAGGATGATGTCGCCGTTTTCAGTAATGGCTGAAGCTTCGATAACAGCAACGTCAAGTCCGCCGCCACTGTCTTTGGTGTAGAAGCCAAACTTCAAATCTTGGGCAAACATCGACAAGTGCTTGTCGCCCATGCGGATTTTGCCACTGTTAATAGCTTTACCGAGCTCTTTACCGGTTTGATAGGGCCAGCGACGATCGATCATGTCGAGAGATGCCATGCGGTCTTCGACTTCGGCACCAACCGAAGCACCAATGAACAGGTTGAGTTTCAGTTTGCCTTGCAGGTTGTTTTTTTCAACATGATCACACAATGCGATAGGGACAACTTTGGGGTAGCCGACCGGGGTAAAACCGGACATACCGACGTTCATACCGTCTTTGAAGTACTCGACACATTGCTCAGGGGTTTTAACCAGTTTGAGCAGCTCTTTCATACGTACGCGATCTTGAAGTGTTCCGAAATCGGACATTCTCTCTCCTCCTGTGAATGATCCAGCGGTACTCAATTGCACCGCTTTGAATGTGCTGTTAAAACAGCAGTTAGAAATGACTTTATAAAACCATGAAAAGCTTATTTTATTAGTAATATCGAAAGGTTAAATGACTTATCCAGTGAGCTGAAAGACCACCATAAAGGTCATTAAATCGACATTAAAAGAACAGCGTTTCTTATATAATGTTGCGATCAATCAAGTCAAGGGAAAATATGTATACAAAGATTAAATTATCATTTCTGGTAATCGGCTAATTGACAAAATAAAACCGGCATCACTGGCACGCAGAAGATCCCGGTTCTCAATCTCTCAGGAGGGTTGAAAGCTTGGCTATCAACCCTCTTGCGCCAGTATTGTTTGGGCATCTTCTATATACTTGCTTCCCGGAAATTCCTCAAAAAGCTTTTTGAAGGTGTTTTTGGCTTTATCCGGTTGGGAGGTTTTAAAGTAGGCTTTACCAAGGTAGAAATAGGCTTCATCACGGTAATAATATCGGGGAAAAGATATCAACACCCCTTCCAGTCGATCGATGGCTTGTTGATACTGGTCTATTCTCAAATAAAACCGGCCAACATAAACTTCATGTTCGGCCAGGCGGGTTTTGCACCGCAAAATCAAGTTGCGCGCCTCCGGAGCCTGTGGATCGTCCGGAAATCGCTTTACCAGTTCTTCAAAACTGTAGAGTGCAAATTGGGTGCTGGATTGGTCTCTATCAGGAACAAGAATCTGCTGGTAATAGCTGAGACCCATTCGATAGAGAATTGTCGCGGCACGAAAATCGTTGGGATGCTGGTTTAGAAAATTATCAAAAGCTACAGCTGCTTCTTCATATTGCTTGGATATATAGTAAGCTTCGGCAATTTTTAATTCAGCCAGCATGCTCAGTTCCGGGGAATAATATGCATCGATAACATCTTCCCAGGCGGTGATGGCTTGATTGTAGTGACCGCCCTCATAATAGGCTTCACCCTTCATGAAATTTTGTTCTGCGGTGACTTGAGGTTTGTTTTTAGAATTACTACAGGCGGCCAGAAACAGGCAGAATAAGACGAGTAGTAGATATCTATAAATTTGCTTCATCGGGACGGTTCCTTTATTTCATTAATGATGATCGACATCAAGAAGCTACGGAATATGTCTGAGTTTGTCAATCATCTAAGCACACAGCCGTCAAGTCCTCCCTGCGGGGATATGCTGATTGACATCCGCTAATTTCTAGTTAATAATGACTTCTTTTGTCGACTTTCCCTATCGGTCTGGAAATCGTATGCAGTTGTTTTATATCGGTGTGTTTGGCGGACTCGGCTGTATGGCACGCTATCTGGCTTCAGGCTGGACCTATCAACTGGTCGGGCGCAATTTGCCTTATGGGACTCTGTTTGTCAATATCGTTGGCTCTTTTCTGCTGGCTTTGTTGATGACTTTCGGGTTGCGCAGCACCTTTTTTTCTCCCGAAATACGGATTGGTTTGGCGGTTGGTTTTCTGGGTGGTTTTACGACATTTTCGACATTCTCCTATGAAACGTTACGGTTGTTGGAAGATGGCAGTTTCTGGCAGGCTGGCGCTAATATTTTATTAAATGTCGTACTATGTTTACTCTTCGCCCTTTTAGGGATGTTGGTCGCGCGTCAATTGACCTGAACCTGGATCGTTTGATAGAAGGAGCCTGTGATGCCCCGTCTGGATGGAGAACGAACCCTGATGCGGATTTTTATCGGGGAGTCAGATCGTCATCAGAACAAGCCACTGTACAAAGTGCTGCTGGAGTTGTTTCGGCATGAAGGTTTTGCCGGAGCGACAGTCTTAAGAGGTGTTGCCGGATTTGGTGCCAATTCTGTGTTGCATACCGATGGCTTGCTGCGATTATCGCAAGACTTGCCGCTGGTGATAGAGGTGGTCGACAATGATGAGAAAATTGAGCAAATTATTCCCCAACTCGATGAAATCTTGCAGGGGGGAATGATCACCCTTGAAAAAGCCCGGGTCATTTTTTATAAAAGCTGATGGCGGGAT
>JAOZMV010000254.1 GCA_029934095.1 Desulfuromusa sp.
AGAAGCTACCTCAAGATATCCAGGCAAAAGCTCGACAAAAACTTGTGTTAATAGATGCGGCAGTCGAACTGAATGATTTACGCATTCCTCCAGGGAACAGACTGGAAGAGTTGAAGGATGATCGTAAGGGGCAACACAGCATTCGAGTGAATAACCAATGGCGTATTAGTTTTATCTGGACCGCTGGTGATGCATATGATGTTGAAGTCGTTGACTATCATTAGAAAAGGAGTCTATTGATATGAAAAATAGTGAGATGGCACCAATCCATCCCGGAACAATTCTTCTTGAAGAATTCTTACAGCCAATGGGGCTCAGTCAGTACCGTCTGGCAAAGGATACAAGTGTTCCTGCCCGGAGGATAAATGAAATTGTTCACGGGAAAAGGTCGATTACGGCTGACACTGCTCTTCGACTTGGCAAATTCTTTAACATGACCCCGCAGTTCTGGATGAACCTGCAGAGTCGTTACGATTTGGAGGTTGCAGAAGATAAGCTGATCGGTAGACTAGAAAATGAAGTTCATGTTTATCAAGCCACGCAGGCGGCTTGATAAACATAGCGTTGCAAAAAAAATCCGCCTCACAAAACGTGGAAACGGACTTTTGTTTTATCTACTTATCTCTATTCCGCCGACTTGAAGTTGGCTTCTGGGAGCGGGAGCCAAATTTTTTAAATCCAGCATTCCCTTTGCCAAACTTTCTCCGCTTGGAAAAGTCGTTTGCTGCTGGTTTATACGATCCTGCATCTGGACTGATCTGTAACTGCTCATCACAGACCCAGACACCTTTCAGCTTGTGCAGAACATCTTGAGAAAGGGTTTTTGGCAAATCGACCAGACTGAACTGGTCAAATAGACGGATTCTGCCGATATCGCGGCTGTTGAGTTTTCCTTCGTTGCTGATGGCTCCGACGATATTCCCCGGTTCCACACCATGCTTCCGGCCAACTTCAATCCGGTAGGTTTGCATTTGATCGTCGCTGGTTTTTCTTTCGCGTCTCGGAGAGGCACTTCTCTCTGGACGTTCTGCTGCACGAACTTCTTCAACAAAGGCTTCCTCTGGATTTAAAGGACGCTCTTTCTGTAATAGATAGACGAGGGTGGCCGCAATCTTGCGGTGGCCAATATCATATTCACTCTGGTATGCGTCGATCAACTCTTCAAAAAACTCAAGATCTTCAGATTCCATTGCGGCTGAAATCTGTTCCTTAAACTGGCTGATGCGCCGATTGGTGATATCTTTACGGCTTGGTAGTGCCATTGCTTTAATCGGTTGCCGAGTTGCTCTCTCAATGGCTGCCAGCATCCGTCTCTCACGCGGAGCAACGAACAGGATCGCTTTTCCTTCCCGTCCTGCACGTCCGGTTCGACCAATCCGATGAATATAGGCTTCCGTATCGTAAGGAATGTCATAGTTGACGACATGGCTGATCCGTTTAACATCGAGACCACGGGCGGCAACGTCGGTGGCGACAACAATATCAAGAGAACCATTTTTTAACTGTTCGACGGTTTTTTCCCGCAACATCTGGGTCATGTCGCCGTTCAGTGCCGCACTGGAAAAACCGCGTGCTTCAAGTTTTTCTGCTAATTCCACCGTGGCGACTTTGGTTCGGACGAAGATCAGCATCCCATCGATCTCTTCCGCTTCGAGAATACGAGTCAGTGCATCCAGTTTGTGCAACCCCTTCACCTGCCAGAAATGCTGAGAAATTGTCTCAACAGTTGAAGTTTTAGTTTTAATTTTTATCTCTATCGGATCGTTCAGGTGCTTACGGGCAACTTTCATAACCTCTTTCGGCATTGTTGCCGAAAAAAGAGCTGTTTGTCGTTGTTCCGGTGCATATTCAAGAATCTGATCAACATCATCAATAAAGCCCATTTTTAACATTTCATCGGCTTCATCAATCACGATGCAACTCAGTTTATCGAGTTTAAGAGTCCCACGCCGCAAGTGATCCTGGATTCGCCCCGGGGTGCCGACAACTGCTTGTACTCCACGCTGTAACTGCCGCAGCTGCTGACCCATATTTTGACCACCGTAGACTGGTAGAACCTGAAACCCTTTGAGATGACGGGCATAAGTCTGCATCGCTTCAGCTACTTGTAGTGCCAATTCCCGGGTCGGAGTTAGAACCAGAATCTGCGGGGCTTTCAACTTTGGATTCAGACGACTGAGTAATGGTAGTGAAAAGGCCGCTGTTTTACCGGTGCCGGTTTGTGCCTGTCCCAGCAGATCTCGCCCTTCCAGCAGCGGAGTAATACTGCGCGCCTGGATCGGTGATGGGGTTTCATAGCCAACTTCATCGATAACTTTCAGAATGGCTGGGGCAAGGGCAAAATCTTTAAAAGCGGGACTGTTTTCTTCAGACATAAGTTTCCTGTTGATACTTGTGAGTTGAGTCAAATTTACTGGTCACGAAAAAAACAATGTGCTGCCAGCAGATTCTGATAAAAGACGCGCACCATAGCCTATTTAGCAGTTGAGTGCCAGTTATTTCATTTGTTTTCAGCCTTTTTGCGTGGCCTCCAGATAATCAGGAGTAATGCCAGCAGAGTCAGATTGGCGAACATGGCAATCAACATGGCCAAGCCGGTGAAAAGACCAAAATAGATGGTTGGAATGAAATTTGACAGTGTGAGAATCGAGAAGCCGATGATAATAGTGATGGAGGTGTAATACATCGCCCGCCCGACACTGTCGTGACAACGTTTCATCGCTGCCAGATAATCACCATCAATGATGAGTTCTTCATTGAAGCGATGAACATAGTGAATTGTATCATCAACTGCAATCCCAATCGTAATGGCTGCAATTGTAATAGTCATGATATCGAGAGGAATATTCAGTAATCCCATTAACCCGAGAACCATCCCTGCAGAGATCAGGTTCGGAATTATGGAGATGATCGCCAGACGAAAAGAGCGGAATTGAATAATGAACATTGCCATAATGACCAGGAAGACCACACCAATAGTCATGA
>JAOZMV010000255.1 GCA_029934095.1 Desulfuromusa sp.
TTGTCATCTTTGATAAAGACTGGCTTGACACCCGGAATACCATTCGCCAACTGGCGCAGATGGGATTTGTTAATTACCGCCTCAACAATCTTGGACATTTTCCCCTGTTTGATAAAATTCAGGATCTCAACCTCTACAGCAGTTTTCGCCTCTTTGCTCTGAACAGTCAGGCGATTGCCGCATTGGCCGAACTTGGAATCAAAGAAGCAGAGCTTTATATCGAAGATGACCGCAAGAACCTGGCTGATATCTTGCGCCATCAACTGCCAATTCCGACCGCCATGACCGTTTATGCCAGCGTTTCTCTCCTCACCTCGCGGATAAAGATAAAAAATGTCCGCGCCGATAACCCGGTCCTTTCTGATCGTGATGATGCGTTTCGGGTGCAGCAGCGACAGGGATTAACCTGGCTGAACAGTGAAACGGATTTCTCTTTCATAGCTAATATTCCAGAACTGGAAAGCTTTGGTTGCCATAATTTTATCGTTGACCTCTCCCACCTTGGCCCGTTCAGCCAACCGGGAAAGCGGGTTCTTGAGGCCATAAAGCAGAACTATGACCCGCAGGGAAGCAGCAAATTTAATTACGAACGGGGGCTGGAATAATTCCGTTTTTCTAAAAATCACCGGACTTTGTTGCTCTGCCCCGCAATCCTGATTATAGTAGCCGCTCAAATTCACCTTATTACCGATTCTGGAGGTTCAAAGTGAGAAAATATCGTGTCCATATATTTCTTCTACTGATCGCACTAGGGATTATTTTTTATCCAAGCTTCAGTCGCAAACCTGACCAGCAACGACTGGAGGCCTCAACCGTTGCGGCAACTCACTTTCTGGAGTTGGTCGATTCTGGACAATATGAGCAGAGTTGGGAAGTTTGCGGAGACTACGTGAAAAATGAATTTTCAAAGCAGGAGTGGGTCAAACAACTCTCTGCTGTTCGCTCTGTTGCAGGGAAGTTACTGGAAAGAAAACAAAACAATTATATTTATACCAAAGACTCTGTAGAGGCCAAAGCAAACATTCCTGAAGGAGAATATATGGTCTACTTCTTTGACTCAAAGTTTCAGAACAAGGATCATCTTTCCGAAACCACGACTCTCATGCTGGGAAAAGATAACACCTGGCGGGTTGCCGGTTATTTTATCGAGTAAAACCGTCTTGCGACAAACCGGCAAGCGGTTATGTCGTGAATATCCACCGATCTAAAGGCTCTGGACGAACTCTCCGAAACCCTAAGCTGAGCCGGTTCTTTTTGCGAAGCCAACAAATATGGATTGATCCCTGATCAATTTTTGCCTATAAAGAGATGATGACTGCCAATCAACAAGAACTGCATAAGCACCAGCAAACTCCCCCGATCTGCCCTGTAGGCGAAACTGACTGCGGTATCATCAGCGAAGTTGCCGAGTTACGCCAAAATTTAGCAGAATTATCCAGCCTTGTTCGTACTGATACGTTGACTGGTATTGCCAACTACCGTTATTTTCTCCAGGCTCTGGAACAAGAGATTGAACGAACCCAGCGTAGCGGCCAGCCCACATCCCTGATTATGATTGATATAGATTTTTTCAAAAAGATCAACGATCAATGGGGGCATGAGGTTGGTAATCAGGCCTTAATTCATCTCTCTCGACTACTGCAACAAATCGTCCGTAAGTTGGATATTCCCTGCCGTTACGGCGGAGAAGAATTTGCTGTTATTCTGCCCGATACTCATCTGGCAGCCTGCCTTCCGGTCGCTGAACGAATCCGGCAAGGGATAGAAAAATCTCCTCTAACTGTTGCCGGGCAACCATTACCAATGACGGTCAGTCTGGGGATTTCAACCTACACCGATAAACAGAAAACAACCGTGGAGGATCTGGTAGCACAAGCTGATCAATACCTCTATCAGGCAAAAGAGAGCGGGCGCAATTGCATCTGCCACGCTCAGCTAACAAGCGTTGATATTGTTACTACAGAAGAAAAACAGGCACTGTCTGAGCTATTTGGCAGTGGAACTACAAAAAAGGATTGACCATGAAAATTATCGTTCTGGATGGCTACACTCTCAACCCGGGGGACCTCGATTGGGCACCGTTGAAAGAATTGGGAGAGTGCGTTATTCATCCCCGTATAGCCGTAGAGCAGATTGTCGAAAAAGCACATGATGGGGAGATTTTACTCACCAACAAAACGGTTCTCTCTGCTGAAACCTTGGCTCTGTTGCCAAATTTAAAATATATCGGTGTCCTTGCCACCGGGGTTAACATTGTTGATCTGGACGCAGCTAAAAAACATAATATTATCGTTACCAATGTTCCCGGCTATAGCACCAGTTCCGTTGCCCAGATGGTGTTTGCTCTGCTACTGGAAATGGCCCAGCATGTTGGCCACCATGCCGGAATGGTACGACGCGGGGATTGGGCCACTTGTGCCGACTTCAGCTTCAGAGACCGTCCCTTAATTGAACTTGCCGGGAAAACCATGGGGGTAGTCGGTTACGGCCAGATTGGTCAGCAAGTCGTACAGATTGCCAGAGCATTCGGAATGAAAGTGCTGGTGCAGACTGCCCATCCAGAAAAATATCAGCACGAATCAGAATCTGAATTTGTCGATATCGACAGACTGTTTTCTGATTCCGATATCATCAGTCTCAATTGCCCGCTGACAGAGACAACCAGAACTCTGGTCGATACCGCTCATCTGGCACGGGTTAAACAGGGCGCCCTGTTGATCAATACCGGACGTGGTCAGCTCATTAATGAAGAGGCCGTAGCCGAAGCTCTCGAAGAGGGTTATTTAGGAGGCTATGCCACCGATGTTCTCTCTCAAGAGCCTCCGAACAAGGACAACCCTCTACTTTCTGCACCAAACTGTCTTATCACTCCACATATAGCCTGGGCAACTGCCGAAGCGCGGCAACGCTTACTCGATATTGTGGTCGCAAATGTTGCTGCATTTCAGTCCGGTACCCCACAAAACCGGGTTGCCTGATATT
>JAOZMV010000256.1 GCA_029934095.1 Desulfuromusa sp.
GGGGCCAACTTCAGCAATAGATGGCAAAGTTAAATGAATGCAACCTGGAAACCAGTAAACAATCAACAGAAAAAGAAACGTCGCAACCGCCTTCTTCTATTCGTGATTGTCCTTGTTGCTGTGGGTTTCTGGGTTTACGGTTTTTACTCCACACCATTACCAGAAGTGGCGGAAGTGGAAAAACCAACAGTTATTAAAAACCCCACTGAATTTTCTGATCAAAGTACTGTTTTAAGTGCCCCTCTCCCGAAACCCTCCTCCAACCACATTCTCAAACGAACGATTCAATCGGGTGACAATCTCAGCGCCATATTTGAAAGTGTAAAGATCAGCCAGACTATTATGCTGCAAATTGTTGCAGCAGACGAATCTCTACTGGCATTGGATATACTAAAGCCCGGCAATATTTTGACCTTCTCTCTGGATGAAAAAACTCGCCAGCTTATCAACATGGAACTATTTATCGATCCTGCCCATCAGGTTGTTTATCAGCGTGTTGATGAAAATAGCTTTGAATATAGTGAGATCATTCTCCCGGGCACCTGGGAATCTCAACTGCTTGCCGGTGAAATTGAGGGAAGTTTCTACCAGTCCGCTATCGCAGTTGGATTGAATGACCATGAAACGGGGAATATTGCCTACCTGTTTAAAAATAAAGTTAATTTTGGTCGAGATATCAGGGCTGGTGACACTTTTCAAGTCGTTCGTAGTTTACAGCTCATCGATGGCAAACTGACCGGGCAGAGTTCTATCGAAGCGGTACGAATTTTTTCCCGTAAACATCAGTACAGCGCTTTTCTTTTTGAAGATGGGAATTTTTATGATGAGAAAGGGGAGAGCCTGGCGCGTGCTTTTCAACGTTTCCCCTTCAAGGGGCGTTTCCGGATCAGTTCACCATTTAATCCTGCCCGACGCCATCCGATAACCAAACGGATTTCCCCGCACAAAGGAGTTGATTTTGGTATGCCGGTGGGCACGCCAATCTATTCCACTGGTGATGGGGTGATCACCCGGGTTAAAAACCACCCCTATGCGGGAAAGTATATCGAGATTCGACATGATGGGCGCTACCTGACGCGTTATCTACATTTGCATCGAATAACGGTCAAACGTGGTCAGAAAGTGAAACGGGGTGAGCGTATTGCCCTGTCGGGAAACACCGGACGTTCTACCGGACCTCATCTTCATTATGAGATCCATATCAAGGGGCGGGCTGTTAATCCAATCACAGCTAAAATTCCGATGGCGGTATCCATTCCAAAAGGAAAATACAAAGCTTTTAAACAACGCGTTACAGAGCTTAATTCTTTGCTGGAACCACCCCAGTTCGACCTTGTTGGTTCCTGATATTTCCCCTGTGTTTAAATAGAAAAGACCTGTAAAGCAGGGAGTTGTGTTTTATAGTTAATCCAGAAGATCAACTATTTTGCTTGCAATTCCAATATAGCTGGCAGGGGTCATTTCCAATAACCGCTGTTTGTCTTCTTTTTTCAGATCCAATCCCGCTACAAATTTCTGAATTGTTTCCTGATTGATTTTCTGCCCACGAGTCAATTCTTTCAATTTCTCATAAGGCTTTTCGATCCCCGCTTTACGCATCATTGTTTGAATCGGCTCTGCCAGTACCTCCCAGGCATCATCCAGATCATTGGTCAGGTTCTGCTCATTCAACTTCAATTTACTGATCCCTTTGTGGGTCGATTTACAGGCGATCATAGTGTAACCAAAACCGACACCCATATTGCGCAATACGGTGGAATCGGTCAGGTCACGCTGGAGACGTGAAATGGGTAGCTTCATGGAGAGATGCTGAAAAATGGCATTGGCCAGACCGCAGTTACCTTCAGAATTTTCAAAATCGATGGGATTGACTTTATGGGGCATGGTGGAGGAACCAACTTCCCCCTTGACAGTTTTCTGACCGAAGTAGCCCATGGAGATATAGGTCCAGAGATCCCGGTTGAAATCAATTAAAATAGTATTCCAACGCGCCAAAGTATCAAACAGTTCAGCCATATAGTCATGGGGTTCAATCTGGGTGGTAAACAGATTTTGTTTCAAACCGAGTTCAGTCTCGATGATTTTTCTGGTCAATTCAACCCAGTCAACCTCAGGATAGGCAGAAAGATGGGCATTGAAGTTGCCGACGGCCCCGTTCAATTTGCCGAGCAGTTCAATAGCGGAAATTTTATCCGTCTGTTGCTTCAGCCGTTGGGCAAAAACCACCAGTTCTTTGCCAATGGTGGTGGGGGATGCGGTCTGCCCGTGGGTCCGGGCGAGCATTGGAACATTTTTGAACTCTTTAGCCAGCTGAGTGATCTGATCAATAATTATTTGCTGTTGTGGTATCAGCACCGTCAGACCATCTTTCAACATCAATGCGTGGGAAAGGTTGTTGATGTCTTCTGAGGTGCAGGCAAAATGGATGAATTCGGAAATATCTTCAAGCGCTGTCGCAGCAATCTGTTCCTTCAGATAATATTCAACCGCTTTGACATCATGATTGGTGACCGCTTCAATTTTTTTGATTTTTTCAGCTTCCAATGGAGTGAAATCGGTGACAATTTGGCGTAATTGTTGTTCTTCTTGGGGAGACAGGTTGCGACATTCAGGAATGTCAGCTGCCTTGCAGAGGGTGATCAGCCAGATCACTTCAACTTTAAGCCGATTCTTAAGTAAGGCATATTCAGAAAAGCATTCACTTAATTCACTGACTTTTGCGGCATAGCGGCCATCAATTGGGCTGATTGCAGTAATCATTGTTGCGCTCCTTTTGCAGTATTGAAACGGCACTATAACTGTGGCTGAATGTCCCTGCAAGTTGTTTGTCGTGTACTGCTTGTCGTGGCCTAAATAAAGAGCGGTCTGTCATCATCAACACTCCTGCTCCGTTTTGGCTGGTCAATCAGTGAGTTTGTCGTTAAAGTAATATGCTTGTTGACCGATTCCTTTTTATT
>JAOZMV010000257.1 GCA_029934095.1 Desulfuromusa sp.
GGACTCCCAGATCAGAAAGAATTTGAGCCCCGATACCATAATCACGCAAATCCGCCTTGAACCCCAAAGAGTGATTCGCCTCAACAGTATCCTGCCCCTGATCCTGTAAAGCATAAGCCTTGATTTTATTCACCAGGCCAATTCCGCGACCTTCCTGGCGCATATAGAGGATAACTCCGGAGCCCTCCGCTTCAATCTGTGCCATCGCAGCATGCAATTGATCACCGCAATCGCAGCGTTGCGAACCGAAGACATCTCCGGTCAAGCACTCAGAGTGAACCCGCACCAGAACCGGTTCAGCCGTTTTTATTTCACCTTTGATCAGGGCCATATGTTGCGCATGATCAACATCATTCTCATAAACAATTGCATGAAAAGTTCCACCGAAGGGGGTAGGAATTGTGGTTTCCGCTGCGCGTCTTACTAATAGTTCTTTTTGCATCCGATAAGCGACGAGATCGGCAACTGAAATAATTTTCAAATCATGCTCTGCAGCAAAAACCTCTAACTGCGGTCTTCGCGCCATAGTGCCATCAACATTCATGATTTCGCAGATAACGCCAGCGGGCTTAAGTCCGGCTAAGCGGGCAAGATCAACTGACCCTTCGGTTTGTCCGGTTCGTACCAGAACGCCACCCTTTTGAGCCCGCAGTGGGAAAACATGCCCGGGACGCGCTAAATCTCGCGCAGTTGTCTCATCAGCGACAGCAACCTGTATTGTATGGGCACGATCGGCAACTGAAATCCCGGTGGTTACCCCCTGGCGTGCTTCAATTGAGACGGTAAAAGCGGTACCAAAAGACGAACTGTTATCGGTAACCATCAAGGGGAGATCCAACTCATCGGCACGTGCTTCGGTTAATGAGAGGCAAATCAACCCTCGACCTTGGGTCGCCATAAAGTTAATGATTTCCGGTGTTACCAGTTCGGCCGCAGCAACGAGATCACCCTCATTCTCACGATCCTCATCATCAACTAAAATAACCATTCTACCATGACGAATATCGTCAAGAGCGGCTTCTATTTTTGAAATTGGCATAGATTGAATCCTTTATAATAACTGCAAGCGCGAGTTATCTCATAGAAAACCATTTTTAGCAAGAAAGTCAAAATCAACTTTCTGCCCATTTTGTGTAGTTTGCCCCCCTTGCAACAAACGCTCTACGTAGCGCCCCAGCAAGTCAGTTTCAATATTCACTTGAGACCCTTCACGGCAACTTTTCAGAGTTGTCATCTCTAAAGAGTGGGGGATAACCGCAACCGAAAACATATCACTTTCAACCCGGTTAACTGTCAGACTGATACCATCAATCGCAACTGAACCCTTCTCCACCAGGTAGCGCATCACCTCGCGGGGGACGCCAAATTCAAAACGAATTGCATTTTGATCCTGATAGCGTCTCCTGACTGTTGCGATACAATCGATATGTCCACTGACTAAATGCCCACCCAGACGATCGGAGAGGGACAACGCCCGTTCAAGATTGACCAACTGGTTTGGTCGCAACGTCCCTAAAGTGGTGCAATCCATGGTCTCCGGCGAGACATCAACACTGAAACTATTTTCATCCCAAGCTGTCAACGTCAAACATGCACCATTCACTGCAATACTCTCACCCAGCTGCAGATCAGCATCAACCAAACTGCTGGTAATCTGTAACTGTGCCGCATTACCCTGACGTTTTAAACTGTGAACCTTGCCAACAGACTGAATTAATCCGGTAAACATGGGTTAAAATCTCCTGTGATCAACAGATCTTCTCCAATTGATTTGTAGCTTACATCCGCAAGTTTAATAGCTTCCATCATCCTGGCGCAACCAGTACCAGAAAAAAGTCCAAAGGGAGAAGAACCCCCTAATATTTTAGGGGCAACAAACAACATCAACCGGTCAATCAATCCTTCCGTAAGAGCTGCCCCAGCCAGTTCGGCTCCCCCCTCAAGGAGGAGTCTCTGGACATTGCGTCGCCCCAACTCCTGCCAAAGAGCCGCAAGAGAGACCCTTTCAGCCTCAGCAGGAAGAATCACAACTTCCGCTCCGGTAGATCTCAATACCGAAATTTTACCCTGATCAGTCGAGATTGTTGCTATCAAAGTCTTGGCCGTAGATTGCTGTTTCAACATCCGGCAATCGGGAGGGGTCCGCAACTGACTATCGACCACCACTCGTAATGGGTCACGACCTCGACCTTCGGCAAGCCGGGTATTGAGCAGTGGGTCATCATGCAATACCGTGCCGACACCAACCATGATCGCTTCAACCCGATCCCGCAACTGATGAACTTGCAAGCGACTCTCTGCACCTGAAACCCATTGCGAATCTCCCCTGGAGGTTGCGGTATTACCATCAAGAGTCATTGCCGCTTTATAGATGGTGAAAGGCCGACCAGTCGTTATATGAAGCTTGAATGGTGCAATCAAACGGCAACACTCTGCTGCTAAAATACCTATCTGTACCTTAATCCCCGCCTGTTCCAGCTTCTCAATCCCACGACCGGCAACCAGGGGGTTTGGATCAATCATGCCGATATAAACAGATTTAACCCCGGCAGCGATCAGGGCATCGACACAGGGGGGAGTTTTTCCGTGGTGTGAACAGGGTTCCAAGGTAACATAGATTTCAGCCCCGCGTGCTTTAGCCCCAGCCTGACGTAAAGCAAAAATTTCTGCATGCGGTTCACCCGCCTGAGGATGAAAACCTTCGCCAACAACGCTGCCTGAATTGACGATAACAGCACCCACTGGAGGATTAGGGGCGGTTCTCCCCTCCCCCTGCCGAGCTAAATCGATTGCCCGTTGCATAAAATGTGAGCGTTTCAGGTCAGACATTACGGTTAATATCCCTGCTGAATAAATGCAAACGCCGGAATGTCCAAAGAAACATTCCGGCAATATCCCATTCCAAAATAACTTCTAGGAGGCTGTCGGACTATACGGACTGAAGCGAAAATT
>JAOZMV010000258.1 GCA_029934095.1 Desulfuromusa sp.
GTTTTCATCAAAAGGTTTCCATTTGTTAGGGGGTTATAGTATCCCTGTAGTTACTACAGATCATGTTAGTTTTGAAGCAATAAATTTTCGTGATTCACATTCTCAGGTAAAAAATCATTATGGAAACAGTGGAACACTTCCACCTTTCACGTAAAGCAAAAGAGGCTGTCAAGGTTGGTCTTGCTTTTAGCATTGTCACTGCTATTTCTTTGCAATGGAGCTGGATGAATCCCTACTGGGCGGGTCTTGCCTTAGGTCAGGTCGCACTTTTCCCCGCGGGTCAATCTTTACATAATGGTGCCTTGCGGATGGCAGGGGTCATTCCCGCAGTGTTTGTTTCCCTGATTATTTATACCCTGGCGCCACAAGAGCGATGGCTGTTTATCACCTTGGTATCCGGCTGGATGATGTTCACGACCTACATGATGATAAGAGAAGAAAAGCTTTCCTATTTATGGAATGTTGCAGGTTTCGCTGCGCTGGCTATTCTGGCGTCAACTCCGGAGTCATCCGCCGGTATCTTTTATGTCGCCACGGGTCGTGCTCTCGATACCACAATGGCAATTATTGTTTATACTTTGGTTACGCTTTTTATTTGGCCTGATACTAATATTGCTACTCTGAAGCAAGTCACAATAAATTTGCTCTCTACCCAGGTAAAAATTTTTGGACTTATGGGTTCTCAAAAAGATTCAATGGAGGTGAAAAAATCTATTAAAGAAACAGTTGGACATGAAGCTCAACTGCTGGCTGCACTCAAACAATCCTTTTATGCTAAAGGTTCTGAGACTTACGAGGTGCAAGAAGCTGCCGAGTTCTGGAAAGAAATTTATGCTCTGTCGCTACAACTATCACAATCGTTTAATCGACTTAATAATAGCTTGCTGGGCTTAAAAAATATTGATCTACATAAAATTGTTCCAAGGCTGAATGAGTATAGGCAAGAGATAATCGGGCGCTTTGAACTTGCCGAAGATATTTTACAAAAAGGGGCCAGAGAATTTAAGATAGAACCTGTCGTCCTGGATGTCGACGAGGCTTATTTAAAAAGTTTGCCCCCTTTTGATCAGCTCGCCTTTGCTTCGAGTCAAAAAGAGTTGGAAAAAGTAGAACAGTTAAACCGGCAAATTCTCGAATGTGCCAATAATATTATGGATGACTCCGTCATTAAAAAAATGACAGAGCCCAAGAGACAAATGAGCATCTATGAACGCCTGACTCCAGATATCGACCATCTGAAAAGCGTATTATTTATCGGGTCGTTCACATTTGTATGTTTTTGTCTTTGGATCTTTTTTGATCCTCCTGGGCATATGATCTGGATGCAGCTTCCTCCTACCATCGCAATGCTTGTTGCGGCGACACCACAGATGAAAACCAACAAGATGGTCGTCCCTTGTTTTTTCATTTATTCGTTTTTTCTCCTGGTTAATCTGGTCGTTATGCCGCAACTCTCAGGCATGGCCGAACTGGCACCCTTGCTTTTCATTTGTATGTTTTGTGTGTTTTATTTTTTTACCGGGGTGCATAAAGTATTGGGTGTGGTTGGTGTTACAACAAAACTTATGGTTCATAATGGACAGACTTATGATTTTGCAGGCAGTGCCAATATGATTATCTTAAGTGTTTCTTCCTATGCCTTGCTTTATGCTTTTTCAAATATTTTAGGTTCACCACAACCGCAGCGAGCAGTTTTGGGTCTTATCCGCCGTTATTTTAGAAGCGCTGAATTCCTGGTGTCTGAGATACAGAATAATAGAAAGAAAGGTGTGCTGAGAAAATTCAAAATAGCCTTCTATCGCCATGAGCTACGAACCCTGCCGCTAAAAATAAAGGCATGGTCAAAAGCAATTAACTATAAAGACTATCCTGAAAGCTCCGTTGATATGGTTGAAGATCTCCTGGTCCATATCTACTCGATTTCCAATAGTACTCAAGAGTTGCTCACATCAAGTCGTCTGCAGCAGACAGAACTTATGTCTCAAGAAACAATCGAAGAGCTTGCCCAGTGGAAAAAAGGGATAGAAGGGGGTTTTAAAAGTTATTCTCAGGATCCCGGTAGTCTCTCTTCCTGGCAGATAGAGGATGCCTTGAAAAAATATACCACTGCCATGGAAACACTTATTAATGAACATTGGGATCACATAAAATTGCTTGATATTACTACGCAGGAAAAAGAAAACCTGTTCCGCTTACTGGGAAGTTATCAGGGGCTTAGCTATTCGCTCATATCCTATGCCACAGTGGCAGAACAGATCAATTGGCAACGTTGGGCAGAGGCGCGTTTTGCATGAAGATCCTGGAGCATAAGGACAATGCTCCAGAATAGTTAGCTTTACGGCGTTCACGGAATGAATTGTCAAGCCACGACCGGAGCGATTGCCGAACCGGGCTCAGAAACTTTCGGCCCGGCTTCTCGGTGCGGTTATTCTTTCCCCTTACCTAAAAAAACCTCAAAAAACTTCTGGCGACCCAGCGCTTCCATCATTCCGACGGTCAAATTGTAGATAACAAGAAACAGCAGGAAAACTATAAAACTGCCCCAGAACTTGTGCCATTTTGTCTCTTCTATGAAGTTTTCTACTCCAATCGAGAAACTTCCATATTTGGAGATCAGCGGGATCAGCTCCTCAAGACATTGAAAAAGCAGGACCAGAGACGCATAGAGCACGGTTTTCCATATGAGGTTGTAAATCAGTCTTTTGTCGCGAAACATGGTGACAAACGGGAGCGCATCGGCAATCAGGATCGCCTTGCCGACAATCAGTGCACCAATAATCGCAACGAAAGAAGACTGTATCGTCAAGCCGTACTCTTGGATTAAAAGAGACCGCGTAAACATGAGGATATGAAAAACCACGTAGAAGTAAATCGTCGGTGGGAGCATTTCCAAAAATTCTTTTTTTATAAATGCGAGAGTCTTACTCATATAGAGACCTTTGCTTTTGA
>JAOZMV010000025.1 GCA_029934095.1 Desulfuromusa sp.
CTGCCTCAATGGCACGAATATTCCGCCCCTCCCGGCCAATGATGCGCCCCTTCATCTCGTCCGAAGGGAGAGGGACAACGCTGACGGTCTTTTCTGCGACAAAATCCCCGGCATAGCGTTGAATAGCTAAGGCCATAATCTTTTTGGCCTTTTTATCGGCGGTCTCATGCGCCTCTTCTTCAATTTGCTTAATCCCTTTAGCGGCATCGTGACGTGCTTCACTTAACATTGTGTCTATCAGCTGCTGCTTGGCCTGCTCACCACTCATTCCTGAAATTTGTTCCAATTGTCTGCGTTGTTCCGCATGCAATTTATCAATTTCTGCTGCCTTGCTTTGTAACCGTTCGTCTTGCTGACGCTGTTGATTTTCCCGAGCGCTTAACTCTTCACTCTTCTTTTCGACATGATCCAACTTACGCTCAAGGCCCTCCTCTTTCTGCTGCAGTCGAGCCTCATGTCCCTGCAATTCTTTACGCAGCCCACGGACCTCCTGCTCCCAATCTGTCTTCGCTTGAAGAACCACATCTTTCGCTTGAAGGGTCGCTTCTTTACGCAGGGCGTCAGCCTCTCTTCCGGCATCACTGACCAACTTTTCAGCCTCAACCTTGGCATTATTTATCGACGACTCAGATAGTTTTCGTCGCAAAATCATACCAAGAAAAACACCTGCGGCCAAAGCCACCAAAACAAATATAATTGTCACAATATCAGTCTGCACGATAATATCCTCTCTTCTCAGAGTTTATAATGAACCCGCCAGCTTAAATATGGCAGGGAATGAATCTTGTTTCGGTTGCAATAAAATCAAGAACTTGATCATGAGCCTCAACGGGTAACGAGTCACAGAGTTGAAAGTCAAAACAGAGTCCAACCGAAGCTGTCTTTGCCGGTTTTCCAACTAACTGCCGATCGTAAAAACCACGACCATAGCCAAGGCGATGCCCCCGCAGGTCAAAGGCAACGCCGGGGACAACCACCAGATCAAGATCTGTTACAGAAATCTTCTCTGCTGATACCGGTTCGGCAACCCCGAAAGCCCCCTGCAGCAACTCATCAAGGGTACCAACTTTGAAAAAACTGAATTCATTGCCCGCAACTCGCGGATAATAAATTTGCTTGTCAAGTTTTTTAGCCGCTGAAAAAATCTGTTCTGTTGCCACTTCATTGTTAATCGGACTGTAGAGAGCTAAAGTTTTTGCCCGGACAAAACATTCAGAAGCAATCAATTGTTGCTGAATCTGTTGGCTTGCACGGGAATGTGCTGACAAACCAAGTTGCTTACGGCAATCCAAAAACTGCTTACGGATGGATATTTTTCCCATAGCGCAACACCCAGAAGATAACTAATAGATTCTCAGAACAAAAGGAGGGGCATAAAAGAGGGGTAAAACAGACTACTGAATGCAGATCCAAATCTGGTATAACTTACGTGGAAACCATCTATTCCTCGAAACTCAAAGATATGTTCCCCACACAGCAACCGGGAATATCAACACCTTCAAGGGAAAACTCAGGTGGACTGCAACGCCTCGCCAGCGGCAAGGATTTAAACACCCGACTAACCGGGTGTGAGTCTGTACTTAATTTATGCCGAACCAGTTTATATAAAAACCCTCAATATGGGGTGATGACGATAACTGAAACCAATGGGTGATAGTACATTGAAATTATCAGCTTTAGCAACCAGAATTATCAGCTACGGCCTGTTCTAAAGATTCAACCAACTGCTGCAGGCGGATATCCTGCTGTGGCACACTCCGGCTCCCCTGATCCAGCAGTTGCAAGTACTGGCCAGCCAGATTCAGTAAAGTTAAAACTGTCAAGTCTCTGGTATCAACCGACCTGCCAGTGGCTGTCTCAGCTAACTTCGCTTCAATAAATTCAACCACCCTCTGAACCTGAGTCTCCGATTCCTGACTGCGTAAACTGTATTCTCGACCCAGGATATTGATCTGAACTGTGGGATTCAAGTTTCCTCCAGTTGGACACTATCGAGCCGCTCAAGAATCCGATCAATCTCACCGACAAGATGATGACGTTCCTCTTGCCACTGCAGCTTCTCCGTCTGCAGGGAGACGTTTTTAGACTTCAGATCACGATTCTGCTCAAGCAATGTTTCGATAGCACCCTCTAACCGATCCAGAATTGCCATTTTAAAATATCCCTATCCAAGTTTTCAATAGCTGGCTGTCAGTCACTCTGATTGTTATCAAATAACACTGAAATAAACATTTCAGCATCAAAAGGACGTAAATCCTCCAGCTGTTCTCCAATCCCGACAAAACGTACTGGCACCTGCATCTCTGCAGCAATAGCAACAACAATCCCCCCCTTGGCAGTGCCATCAAGTTTTGTCAGTACGATTCCATCCAATGGTACCGCCTGATTAAACAGTTTAGCTTGGGTCAAAGCATTCTGACCGGTCGTTGCGTCAAGAACCAGAAGAACCTCGTGTGGAGCTCCGGGAATTTCCCGGTCCAGAACCCGACGAATCTTCTTCAACTCTTCCATCAGATTAACTTTAGTATGCAACCGCCCTGCTGTATCAAGCAAGAGAATATCAGCTTTTCTGGCAACGGCAGCTTTAGCTGCGTCAAAAGCTACTGCGCCAGGGTCGGCCCCTTCAGTATGACAGATCACCTCAACCTCAGCCCGGTCAGCCCAGATTTGCAACTGCTCTGCTGCGGCCGCGCGGAAAGTATCTCCAGCACCAAGAATAACTTTTTTGCCCGACTGGGCAAACTGATTTGCCAGTTTGCCAATTGTTGTGGTTTTACCGACACCGTTGACACCGACAACCATGATGACAAACGGTGATGCACTCGTTACATCCAGTGGCTTACTGTCAAACATCAAGATCTTCTTCAGTTCCTCCATCAGCAACTGACGCACCTGATCAGGAGAGACCAGCTCACCTTTTGCCCGACTGACTTCAATTGATTTTATCAATTGCTGCGTCGTCGGCATTCCTAAATCAGCGGTAATAAGGATCTCTTCTAACTCTTCGATTAAATCCTCGTCAATCACTGCCCGACCACGCAATAAACTGTCTACCCGACCCACCAACGAAGATTGAGTCATCGACAGACCACGCTTGAAGCGTTCAAATAACCCCGAGGTGGGTTCTAACTCTGGTGTTTTTTCTTCCTTTGGCTCTTCCTTTAACTCTACTGCCGGCCCTGGCTCAACCGTAGCGGTTTCCCCAGCCTTGGAAGATTCATCAACCTCCCCTCCTGCCTGCTCAACCCCGGGTTCAGGTTGTTTGGGTTTTCTAAAGATTTTTAGAAGCAGCAGGGCAAACAGGAGAACAACAACGGTCACGCCGAGATATAAAATGCCAAAGGTCGCCAATGGCCGATATTCTTCAGGAACACCAACAGCCGCCAGTAAAGGCGACAGATCTGCAACAAACGTATTGAGCCACTCGATCACAGCAGCCCAGTTCAAGCTTTTAAACCATTCCATAGATTTCTAATCCTTGACAGTTTATGAATGTAAATGTTTCTTCTAAAAATTAATTGATTTCAAATTCACTACGCAACTCATCAACACAGCGACCCATTCTATATGTTGCGCGGGCAGCAATTGCCTCCGGTCCCAACTGCAGTAACAGCAGGTAATCTTCTGTTAAAGGGGATATCAGGATCTTGTTCTGATCGGTACGGATGACAACATCATCAAGGTCACCACCGTCAGTTTCCAACAACGCATCCCTCAGTTGACTGAGAATGATCCCGCTGTGGGCCCCGAGAACCTTAATATCATACTCGCTGGTCCTGGCAACTTGATCAACGGCCTCCCCTTCCCAGTCAACAATGATAGCTCCCAATGCCCCCGGAATATCTTCCAGTAACCGATGCAGTAATGATTTAAATGGCATGACAACCCTCGCTGTAAATAGAAATAGCCTATTTCGATGATCAACCTATACCGGCGCTACCGTGCCAGCATCTTCCTGTGACTGAAAATCATTAATACGGACAGAAACCAGCTTTGAAACACCCGGTTCCTGCATTGTAATCCCATACATAATATCCACGATACCCATAGTCCGTTTACTGTGAGTGATAATAATAAACTGGGACTGCGCCATCATCTCCTTAAGCATCCCCACAAAACGGCCGATATTTGCATCATCCAGTGGAGCATCAACCTCATCAAGAACACAAAACGGCGTCGGCTTAATTAAAAACAGTGAAAAAATCAACGCAACTGCAGTTAAGGCTTTCTCACCACCTGAAAGAAGATTGACATTTTGCAGACGTTTACCGGGAGGTTGGGCAACAATATCGATACCGGTTTCAAGCAGATCATGTTCATCGGTTAATCGCAGTTCCGCCTGTCCACCATCGAACATGCGGGGAAAAACCTGCTTAAATTTTTCATTCACCAAGGCAAATGTTTCCTTAAACCGTCGCCTGGTTGTCCGGTTAATCTGACTGATCGCTTTTTCCAGATCTGCCAATGCTTGATTCAAATCATCTCGCTGCTGCAGAAGGAAATCATAACGCTCCTCCTGTTCACGATGCTCTTCAATCGCCATCAAATTGACCTCACCAAGCGATTCAATTCGCTGCTGCAACCGCCTTAATTGTTGCTGCTGGCGTTCTAATTCATCTTCTGTCGCCTCCGGAACCTGATGCTCCACCAAATCGACCTGATAGCGTTCCTGAACCCCCAACCGAATATGCTCAATATCAACTTGTAACTCATGATGATTCAACTGCAACTGAGAAACTGTTTTACGTAATTCTTCAGCCTCCAATCGTACCCTCTGCAGCTGACCACGAAACTCATCCTGCTCTGAACGCTGCTGCTCATAACGATCACGAATCGTTTCGTTAGCCTGTTGTTGCTCTTGGTGTCGAGTTAACAATAGATCCAGTTCAACCTGTAACTGTTGATCTTTTCCCTCCAGCTGTTGTCGGGAATCAAGTCCACTCTTTTTCCGCTGGTTAAGCTGCAGAGTGCGCTGTTCGATTTCCTGCTGTTGAGTTTCAATCCGCGCCAAGGTCTCATGCAAAGCGTTTTGCTGCTGCTGCAGAGAAGCAAGTTCCACCCGTTGTGCCGTCAGCTCCTCTCGAGAATCGTTCAGCCCGGCTCGCCATTCAGTTAATTCGCCCTGTCGTTGTTCAGCAAGGGTCTCCAATTGCTGCTGGCGTTCACCCGTCTGGCGACTTCCCTCAGACAACTGCTCTTTTTCCAACAGCAGAGCTTCCCGCCCTTCATCAATCTGTTCCAGATCAAAGACCAGCAGTGCCAGACGTTTGTTCAAATAATCATCTTCCGTTTGCAACCCCTGCCGGTCTTTGGCAAGTTCCAGAGCCTGGAGTTCCAGACGATGCCCCTCAGAGGTGACCGCAAGTTGAGATTCTTCCAGTTGCAGCAGATTTTCCTGTAATTGCTCCAGCTGCCGTTGCCCAACGGAAAACTCCTCCTCCAGATGGGCAATTTCAACGTCTATTTCATCCAGTTGCCGCTGCCGACGCAACAACCCCGTCTCGCTGGCACTGGTTGCTCCGCCAGTCAGCACCCCCTGCCAGTCAAGACATAAACCTTGCCGGTCAACAAGTATTGTCCCAACCGGAAGCGCCGCAGTCAAATGATCCGTTACCACAGTCACAAGAAATACTCCGGCCAGAAGTTGACCGACCAATTCTTTCGCACCCTTTTTCGGGCTGACCAGACCGGCTAACGGAACCCCGACGGGACACGGGACAACAGGAGAATGGTCTGACGGAAGCAGCAGTGTCCCACGAGCCTGTTGCTCGGCCAGCAATGCTAATGTTGCCGCGATATCTGTAAAATTTTCAACCGGAACCGCCTGCAGCCGCCCCCCCAGGGCCATTTCCACAGCAACTTCAAGCTCGGCAGAAACTTTCAATAAATCGGCAAAAATCTGTCGCTTACCAGAAGCTTCGGTCAAAAGAATTCGGGTACCATCCCCATAGCCAGAAAAATCACGCTGCAGAGCCGCTAATGACTCCTTGATCGAATGATTCGTCCCCAACTGTTGCCGCAGTTCATTTTGGGTTGCCCCTTTTTCAGCTGCTAAACTCTTCTGTTGCACCAGCTGATGATTCAGATCTTCAGCACGCTCAGTCAAACCATCCTGCTGGGAACGAACCTGCTCTATCTGTGCAATCAACTGCTCCCGACGCTGTTGCAGCTGTGACTGTTGTTCCTGAATCGTTTGTGAATCGTGATGCGCCTGATGGCGGCGTTCTCCCTCGGTGACAAGACGTCGCTCAATTTCATCCCGGCGCTGGATCAGACGGTTGGTCTGTGCAAACAAATCCATCAAATCACTGCGACATTCTTCGAACTGAGTGCTCAGCAGCTGTTCCCTGGACAGGCTCTCCTGAAGATTGGCTTCACAACTTTCAACTTTGCAGCGCAAATTTTCCAGCTTCAGGACTGAAGCCTTCTCCTGCTGCCACAAATGGTGATGTTCCTGTTTCAGTTCAGCCAGCCGTTCTGCATGGCTCAGCAGCTCCCCCTGAACCTCTTTCTCCTGAACAGTGAGATAGTCCTGTTGTTTAACCACCAGTACTCGCTCGTTCTCAACCCGCTGAACCTCGGAACCCAGATGGTAAACTTTTTCCTGAGCCTGCTGATGCTCTGTCTCCACCATGGATAGCTGAAGTTGCTGATCTTCAAGCTTCACCCCCCCCTCTTCCAACCGGGCATCAAGCCGGGAAAGGATGGTCATCTGTTCCTGCTCACGCTGAGAAATTAAATCAATTTCTCCGCTCAAACTCTGAAAACGATTACCCGCCAGGCTGAGTTCAATCTGCTTAACCTCACCCCGATAATCGCGAAACTTTTCAGCTCTCTGCGCCTGCCGCTTAAGGCTGCCGATCTGCCGCCTGACTTCGGTGATAATATCACCAAGCCGCACCAGATTCTGCTTGGTTGCGTCCATTTTTCTGACAGCAGCTTTCTTACGCGACTTAAATTTTGTCACCCCGGCCGCCTCTTCAATCAAGGCACGTCGCTCTTCCGGTTTAGCACTCACCAGCATCCCGACTTTACCCTGTTCAATAATTGAATAGGCTCGGGTACCAACCCCGGTATCCATGAACAACTCGGTAATATCAAGCAGACGACAGGGGGTTTTATTAATCAGGTATTCACTTTCACCGCTCCGGTAGAGGCGGCGAGTCACCATGATTTCAGCAAAATCTTTATATAGCGGAGGGGATAAACCGGCCTGGTTATCAAAAATAATTGAGACCTGGGCTAACCCGTGGGACTTACGGGTTTCACTACCGCCAAAGATTACATCTTCCATCATCCGACCCCGCAGGTGACGGGGATTTTGCTCCCCCATCACCCAACGGATCGCATCGACAATGTTACTCTTACCACAGCCATTTGGACCGACAACACCGGTAATCCCCTGTTCAAAGTTGAGAGAAACTTTGTCAACGAAAGATTTGAAACCAAGGATGTCAAGACGTTTGATTTTCATACCGATGTAAGGAAACTTCCTGGGAATATTAAAACATCCAGCTACTAAATGGATGGTTCTTTTTCTTCTGCCGTAACCAGTTTTTTACAGTAGCGCATACTATCAGGGGGGTGAAACCATGTAAAGAATAGAAGTCCACAGTATTGCTCTTGCTGGTCCGAATCAGAACCGCTATGATAAACCCATCTCAGCTATAGCAAACTTTCTACGGGACCGCTCGCAATGAATCGATCAGTAGCACGATTTCTCATCAGAAGCATCTATTTCCTGCTGATTTTATGCGCGACATTCATCATCTTGCTGATTGTTTTTCTCAGTCAACTTGATCTGAATGATTACCGCCTGTCACTGGAACAGGAGATCGGTTCCGCACTGAAGCAACCAGTCCGGATTGGCCACAGTTCCCTGACCTACGATCAGGGTCTGGCCCTTGAGCTACAACAGGTACAGATAGGCCCGGATCACGCAGTTCTGGCGCAGATCCCACAGATTACTGCAATATTGAAGATTGCCCCGCTGTTTGACCGGGAAATCATATTCAGAGAGGTGCAGATTGAAAAACCGGATGTTCAACTCTGGTTTCCATTTCCTGAACGGCCACCCCTGGGCACCTCACAGCAACTGTTTAATTCTCTGGGAATCAGCATTCTGAGCATCCACAATGCCAATTTAATAATCTACCAGAAACGGGGGGAGAAGGTTGTCCAGCGCCTGCAGGTTGCCAATCTCCACACCGTTCTCCGTGGCTGGCAACCTGGGCAAACCGGCCACCTCGTAGTCACCGGCCAGTTACCAGAGTACACTGCTGATTTTTTATTGGAAACCCGTTTACCATCAAGCACTGACCCACAAATCTGGCGGGAGGAAGAACACCAGCTCCGGTTACAGGTCAAACACTTCTCAACCGCAAAACTGCCAAAACTACAGAGTCAAAAATACCCGGAGTTTTTTAACTTTGAAGTGGAAATTCAAGGAGCCCCGGCAACCGGAACTGACTTCACCGCACTCCTGTCTGCTACCGGCAACAACGAGCAGATTTCCTCTTTAAGCGGGATCTGGACATCTTTGAGCCAGCGGGATTCGATCACTGCATTGAGTGGGGAATTACTGAAAATCCCCCTTAACGGCGAGTTCTCTTTCAGCCGACAACCGGGAGAATATTCTCTTGTTGGACGGTTCGGTGGAGAAGATCTTAAGCTGAATTCTCAGTTACTCAAAGCGTGGCGCATTCCCAATGCGGAGAAGCTTCTCAACGGAGAGTTGGATCGACTGATAGTCTCCCTGAAAAAAACCTGGGATCCAGCCAAAAAAATCACCGGCCTACCCCAAATTGACGCCGAGATAACCATCAGTAACCTCGACTGGGATATCCCGGAGCTGAAACAAATTCAGGACTTTTCTGCCGACCTCTCGCTGAGAAACCAGGTCCTTCACATAGCTGATGGCATTCTGGTGGCAGGTGGCCATGTTGTTGATTTTTCAGGACAGATCAAGAGTCTGTTTCTACAGCCGAAAGTTGATCTTAAAATCAACTTCAACCCGGACAGCGATGTTTTAAAAACGCAGCTCAAGCTACCTGGTGACTGGAATATCTCTGGAAATATCCCTGGCACACTGAACCTGACCGGCTCCCTGCTTGAGCCCGATTTTCTGTTGCAGACCGACCTGGGATCGATCGAACTGCAACTTGAAGAGCGGTTCTACAAAAGATCAACTGACCGGGGGGAACTACAGCTTCAAGGGCACTTGTCCCGCGACCAACTGCAAGTGGATCATTTTTCCCTCAGCGTAAATGACACCAGCATCTCAGGGTCTCTGAGCCTGACCGGTTCCCCGTTTGAGCCCGATTTTCTGCTACAGGCCGATTTAGGGCTGATCGAGTTGCAATTTGGAGAGCTGTTTCACAAGCGTTCGACAGACCGCGCAGGACTGCAGATCCAGGGACACCTGGCCGGCAACCGACTGCATTTAGATCATTTTTCTCTTGATCTGAATGATGTCAATATTTCAGGGTCTGGCTATTTTCAACAAATTCAAGGGGAACAGGAATATCGCTTTGCTGCTGAGCCAATTGATCTGAATAAGCTCAAATATTTCTCCCCTCTGCTACAGGATCTCCAGATCAGGGGTGAAGTTGAACCAACACTCACCCGGCAGCAGACAGAGATACAAGGGATTTTAAAGCTCAGGAATGTCGGTGCACATTTGACGACCGCTGTTGCCGATTTAAGTAGGACAACGGGAAAAATCAAGCTTGATCGCCATGGCTGTACCTTCCAGAACATTAAAACCACTCTGGGAAAATCGGATCTTACTGTCAGTGGGAGATTGAGCGACTGGGAAAACCTGCAACTCAATCTGGAGCTCAGTGGCAAAAAAGTTCGCGCTCAAGATCTGATATTTCCAAAGTCGAAACTCACCTTTTACAACCTGAATGGACATCTACAGATCGATGCCGAGAAGATCACCTTCTCTCCGATCAACACCCTGCTGGAAGAGAGCACCCGGGTAACAATTAATGGCACTGTCAGTAATTTCCTCGACCCACAGGTTCTCCTTGATATTCAATCAGATCGGGTTGATGTCCTCGATATCATCAAATTATTCGCTGATCCGGACAGTGACAATATTGCTGAACCGTACCTTGGCAAACGGCCTCCACTCCTGATTAAAGTCTCCGCCAAACAGGGAACCCTGGGTGGTTTGTATTTTCAAAATGCCAAAGCCACAATCAGAGGAGAAGACAATCGACTCACCATTTACCCCCTCAAGTTTAATAGCGGTGAAGGCTGGTGCCAGACCAGGGTAGAATTTAACCATGAACAACAACTGGCGCCGTTAAAAGTATCCGGGCACATTGAAAAAATTGATGCTTCAGTTCTACATCAGGATCTGTTCGATAAACCGGGGCTTATCAATGGGAGTCTGATAGGGGACTTTTACCTTGAAGGGAATCCGCAAAAAGACCTTTTTTGGCAGAGTGCAAAGGGAGGGATCCATGCACAGATCAGCGACGGCACCCTGCGAGAATTTCACGTTCTGGCAAAAATCTTTTCCCTGTTAAATATTTCGCAAATTCTTACCGGAAACTTACCAGATATGGATGAAGATGGGATGCCGGTTACCTTGCTGGATGCCACCATCCAGATCGGTGCAGGCAAAGCGACAACGAAAGATTTAACCATTACCAGTGAAGCAATGAACCTCTCTCTGGTCGGAACGCACAATCTGATTGACGACAAGCTCGATTTCACCCTCGGTGTCATGCCATTAAGGACGGTTGATAAAATCCTCACCTCGGTCCCGATTGCCGGTTGGGTCCTCACCGGGAAGAATAAAGCGCTGATCACTGCTCACTTTAAAATTGAGGGGACCAGTGAGGCCCCAGAGGTGACACCAGTCCCAATCGAATCGGTTTCGAAGACCATCTTTGGCCTCATGCAACGGACACTCAGCCTCCCAATAAAGCTGATCCAGGATATTGGGTCATTACTTGAA
>JAOZMV010000259.1 GCA_029934095.1 Desulfuromusa sp.
TTCCCAGTCCACCGAGCAAACCGACAATCACTGCAAGGACAATCAGAAAGGTATTTTCGCTGATTTTGAAATGGCTGAGAAACTGATGGGTTCGGCGCCGGAACCAGCGAGTGTAGGTATAAAATGAAGTTGGAGTACGGTTTTTATTCATGGTTCTGACTTTTCTGAGCGACAGCGGCTTTGAATTTTTTAAAAGCCAAGAATCAAACTGTCGCAAACCCATTTTTTGGTGATGACAAAGAAAGTAAACTATGATTTGTACGCCAAGGTTTATAGCAGGTCAATAGAGATTATCTCTTTTGATTCAATCTCTTAACCTGAAGCTCTTGCAGGGTTCTCTTTGGGTCAATAAAACGATGGCGGATAATTTCCACAAAGGTTTTGTAGCTGGCATAACGAGCCATCATGTCATCATGGCTAAAAGGTGTAAGGGCGGAAATCTTACATTTACGCGACCAGCCATAGCACGGCCAAAACGCTCAACCAGAAGAACATCTTTGTTGGCAGCCTTGGTTAATTGAGAAAACAAAAGAACGAAATGGGAAGAGACACTGTCGATCATCAAAACATCGGAGTGTCTCTCATTTTGAATAGTTCGATGGGTCGTGAGTTTGTTCTCAATGGTGCTTCACATGCCCTAGAAAATCTTTGAGTCTTTCCGATTTTGGATTTTTCATGACTTCGCCAGGTTTGCCTTCCTCAACAATTTTGCCATCATCCATAAAGATCAAACGGTCACCAACTTGGGCAGCAAATCCCATCTCATGGGTGACAACAACCATGGTCATGCCGCTGTCTTTGGCAATGCCTTTCATAACGTCCAGAACCTCACCGATCATTTCCGGGTCCAGAGCTGATGTTGGTTCATCAAACAACATAACTTTGGGGTTTACTGCCAGCGCTCTGGCGATGGCAACACGCTGCTGCTGCCCACCGGAAAGTTGTCCGGGAAGCTTATCTTCAAAATCAGCCAAACCAACCTTGCCAAGTAACGCCCTGGCAATATCTGTCGCTTTAGTTTTACCGACTTTTCTTGCCTTACGCGGACCGAAAGCAACATTCTCAAGTGCGGTCATGTGTGGAAAAAGGTTGAATGATTGAAAAACCATACCAACCTCCAGCCGTATCTGCCGGGTTCTTTTCCGCTCGGCAGGGATGCTGATCCCATCGACTATCAATTCTCCACTGGTTATCATTTCCAGACAGTTGATACAGCGGATCAGAGTCGATTTCCCGGAGCCGGACGGGCCAATGACAACAACAACTTCACCTTCCGTAACGGAAAAATCAATGTTGTGCAGTACTTCCGTATTACCAAAAGACTTACATACATTCTTCAGTTCAATAATGATTGACATCTTGTCTCGACTTTCTTTTGTCTGAATCAAAGGGCTACGAGTATAGAAATACAAAACACCTGGTCAGCTTAATAACTGCCGGCTTTTTCTATCATTTAGACATACGAGCAAGTTTAAAACATTTTCATTTTTTTCTCGAAATATCTTAATGTCATAGCTAAACATGTTGTCATGATCAAATATAGAATTGCTACTGTTAGCCAGACTTCAAGCGCTCTAAAATTACTGGCCATAATTTCTTGCCCTTGCCTGGTCAATTCGCCAACCCCGATGACAATAAAAAGGGACGTGTCTTTGAGGCTGATGATAAACTGGTTACCAAGAGGAGGTATCATTCTTCTGATGGCTATCGGGCCAATCACATGAGCGATCAGCTGAAATCGACTTATTCCCAGAGACATTCCAGCTTCCAGAAGTCCCTTGTGCACAGATATCACTGATCCACGGACAATCTCCGCAATATAGGCTCCAGCATTGACCATAATTGTGATGACTGCTGCAGTCAAAGCCTCAACCCGAAAACGCTCAATATCGATAACAGCTTTGACCAACATAGGGAAAGCAAAGTAGAGAAACATAGCCTGGACAATGATTGGGGTGCCGCGAATTGATTCGACATAACCGCCGGACACGTAGCGAATCAGGACACTGAGTGGTTTAAAGAACCCCTGAGGCTCTTCCCCCAGAGATTCTGTCCCAGCCAAGCGCCCCAATCCGGCTAAAATACCGATGGACATACCACCGACAATCCCCAGGATAGTTATAAACCAGGTTAATTTAGCCCCCTCAAGAAGTGCAGGGAGGGATTCGATAATAACAGAAAATTCAAAATCCATAATTTGTCTCGTCCGTCAAGTTTGCTATTAGGAGATAACTGTTGGAAACACAGAACCCCTTCTACACGTTAAGATAGAAGGGGCTCTGTGTTGTACGTCAATGTTCTGTATTAAGCGGTTTGCTCACTGCAGAACAGATCTTGATTTCCCCTTGAAATTATTCAGGGTCTGCATTAAACCATTTCCGGAAAAGATCAGCATAAGCGCCATCTTCCATCATCTGCAGAAGAGCAACATTGACTTTATCCCTCAAAGGACTTCCTTGAGGAAAAGCAATCCCGTACTGGGCTGCTTTGACATCAGGACCAACAGCCTTAACCTTGCCATTGCCAGCGGTCTTGATGTAGTAGAGAACGTTCGGGGTGTCATGCATTGCGGCATCGGCACCGCCAGTGACAACTTCAAGATAAGCCTGGTCGATATTTGGGAACTTGACGATTTTCTTTGCTCCGAGGGTCTCAACATATGCAACTGTTGCTGTCCCAAGTTTTACTGCGACAACTTTTCCTTTAAGGTCAGCAGGAGCCTTGATGTCCTTGTTGCTTGCCAGAACCATAGTTTTCAAACCTGCTCTGAAGTAGGGATGAGAGAAGTCAATTTTCTCCTCTCGGGCAGATTTGATAAAGATTGCCGCCAAGGCAACATCCAGGTTGCCGGTTACCAGACCAGGAATCAGACCATTAAAATCCATCGGCTTCAGTTCATATTCAACACCGAGGCGTTTTGCAATTTCTGCCCACAGGTC
>JAOZMV010000260.1 GCA_029934095.1 Desulfuromusa sp.
AATATTGGCACAACTCCTGTATATATACCAGCTAGTGATTGCAATTTAAATATGCTTGGAGGATGGAATGAAAACTTTAATTCAGAATACGGTTATTGCTTTAATAGGTGTTGGAATGACAGTTTCTACTGTAGCGGCTGAAACTGCACCCGCTACACAGGGCGGTGGATCATTGCTGTTGACTCTGTTTATTGGTTTTTTTGCTTTGATCGTTGTGTTTCAACTGGTTCCGGCTTGTTTGTTATTTGTCGGTATTCTGAAAGGGCTGTTTGCGCGAAAGCATGAGGCCAAGCAAGAAATTTCTAATAGATAAGTCAATTCAGTAGTCAGATGAGGTGAATTTATGAATGGTATTCTCATAGCAAATAAAGATCAAGCCTCTCGAGATCAGATGGCCAGTGTCTTTCAGCAGGATGGTTATCAGGTTGAGGTTGCTGATTCGGTGGTCAATTCTCTCCAGGGGATTCTCGACAAATCGATTCAGGTTGTGGTTCTTGGGGGTGCTTTTAATGAGTCTCAGGTCGCAAAATTTGTCCCGTTGCTGAAAAAATGTAATAGAAACCTGTCAATTATCTTGATTTCTGATGAAATGCCACTTGATCTATTGCGCAGCATCCGCAAAGAAGGAATCTTTTACCATGCGTTAAAGCCGGTTGAGGACGAAAGCTGGGATGAGATTCGCCAGGTCGTCAGTTGTGCTTTTGAAAATTACCATGTACAGCAAGGTACTGGACGTAAATTGTTCAGTAGAAAAGCTCCTGTACAGGATATGGTCGACGGCTTAACTTCATTAGGATAACCATCCCCCCCCAGGTTATTAAATAGGAAACTTTTATAAAAAGACCCCTTTAATGGGGTCTTTTCTGTCTGCTCTGCCCTCCTTCACCCGAATTGTATATATAAAAAATATCCAGTTTGCGGTATACTGTATACAGTATTTATGTGTTTATAATATTGATATTTCTCAACACCTTATGATGTTTTTTGCCCTTTTTTTTTGGTTCAGAAAAGGTCGACATGTATAGATTTAATATACAGTAAATTGTGATAAAAAGAGTCATATTTTTGTCATTAGCGCTGTAGAATCAGATAGTTATGCTTTTATCGAAGATTATCACATTTCTGGCATGACCCCTGCATTTCTTTTCCCGGAATCGGAGTTCGTTTTTTCTGTTTCTTTGTATACAGTACACAGAAGAAAAGAGTTCCAATGTGAAGAATTAATCCGTATAGTACGGCAATTAATGTATCAAAATGATTGTGTTGTTCACTTGCTCTGATTTGCCAGCGAGCGGACAAAGTCCAACTTTTATCAAGGAGGTTTCGATGCAAAGTGTAAAGACGTTATTAACCGCTCTGGCTCTGATGTTTATGGCTGTCTCACCTGCTCTGGCCGTGGACACCAGCAAAACCTATAGCAGCGGTATTCTGATTCTTCTGTTTGTCGGGTTCTGTGCCCTGATAATCATTGCCCAGTTGGTTCCTGCTGTGTTGGCACTGTTGGGTATGACCAAGGAGGCTGCGAGGAGTACCTCCGGTGGAAGAGTTGCAGCGTCGGCAAAGAAGCACTGAGTCATTTTCGTTGAGAGGAATTTATAATGTTTGATTTTTTTATGAATGTTGGTCATGTGGAGCAGATCTATACCGTTGTGGACTACTACACCTATATCAAGGGTCTTGAGTATCTGCTTTGTCTGCTTTTCTTCACCTTCTTCCCGATGTTCTATCGCTATATTCATGGTAGTAGTGAGGATTGATCGGAGCTCAGGTTGTAGGACCGTTTTTTAATTGATCTGTTTGCCCCTGCCAATTTTTCTGCAAACAGAATTTATGAACTAAGGAGTAGAGGCTATGGTAAATGCCGGCAAGCAACTTGTGACAGGATTGGGAGTTTTGCTCCTTTCCGTTATCCTGGCTGCGGGTTGTTACGCGATGGATTATCCAGATGAAATTGAAATTGATTCTCTGGCTAATTTGTACGAAGCAGTTATTTTTGACCACGCAATGCACGTAGATGCAACGGAAAACTGTTCTGAATGTCATCATCACACCACTGGATCCGGAGTGGCCAACGACTATTGTGCTAAGTGCCATGATGGCAAAGAGGAGATGGATTCAGTTGCGTGTCAGGACTGTCACTCTGCTGACCCCGTATCCCCGGAAAATTTGCACAATCCAAAACCAGGCTATTCCTATCATAACGATCAGCCGAACTTGAAAGCTGCTTATCATTTGAACTGCGTTGGTTGTCACCAGGAAGTTGACGGTCCGACCGGCTGTGAAGATTGTCACGCAAAAACTGAAGCCGGCGAGAAGTTCTACCATTCTGGAGAGTTTGCCCCGAAGGAATCAGCACATTCATCTGGTCACTGATGATTGCTGTGCGGGAATATAACAAGGAGATTTCGTTATGAGTAAAATAACACGTAGAAAATTTTTAGCTGCAAGTGCTGCAGGTGGGACTGCCATGATGATGGCCCCCACAAAAAAAGCATTTGCTGCCGGTTCATTTGAGGGCTTCCCCGACGGGATGGGCGTGCTGGTTGACCTGACCCGCTGTGTCGGTTGTCGTACCTGTGAAGCTGCTTGTAATAAAGAGCAACAATTGCCTGAGCCGGCTAAACCGTTTGATGATTATTCGGTTTTCGATGAGATTCATCATGGTCAGAAACGTCGGACCACCGACAAAGCTTATACCATCGTTAATCGCTATGAGCTAAAAGACACAGAGGAGCCACTGTACCGAAAAATTCAGTGTAACCATTGTAATGAGCCTGCATGCTTAACCTCATGCTTCGTTAATGCTTACAAAAAGACTCCGGAAGGGGCAGTTATCTACGATTCGCACGTCTGTGTCGGTTGTCGGAACTGTATGATTGCCTGTCCATTTCATATCCCCGCTTACACTTACCATTCGGTTCTGAATCCGGTGATCAA
>JAOZMV010000261.1 GCA_029934095.1 Desulfuromusa sp.
CTTCTCATCACCGGCAAAGGGCGCTGCAATGTGACCCATAGCGAAGAAGACCCACATAAGTTCAGTGCCGTTTTTGGTCGCAACGGCAAGGCGCTATTGACAGCTCTTTATGGTTTTGGGGTTGCAGATACAATCAATTTTTTCGAACAACGCGGCTTACCACTCAAAGTCGAACGGGGTGGACGAGTTTTCCCCGAAAAGGGGAGAGCCAGTGAGGTGCAGAAGGTTCTGGATCGCTTTATTACCGAATCCGGGGTTGAGCTCATCACTTCATGTACGGTACGAAAACTACAGAGTGAACGGGGAATCTTGTCCACGATCGATACCTCTATGGGCAAGTTTTCAGCCAACCGGTTCATCATTGCAACAGGGGGATTATCCTATCCAGGAACCGGCTGTACCGGTGATGGTTATCGCTGGGCGGAACAAACCGGTCATCTCTTGATAACACCAGAACCGTCTCTGGTTCCGGTCCATCTGGATGAAAGTTGGACCGGCGAACTCTGCGATATTAATCTGAAAAATATCCAGATATCGGTACAACAGAACAACAGAATATTGACCGACCGTTTCGGCGAAGCGTTTTTTACCCGAACCGGAATCGGTGGCCCCATCATTCTCGATATGAGTGCGCAGATTCGTGACGCTTTGAAACAGGGGGCGGTTCAGCTCCTCCTTGATTTAAAACCGGCGGTGACAAGTGAGCTTTTCGATAAGCGGTTACAACGGGAATTGGCTGCTCACAGCAATAAAGATTTTCGTAAATCTCTGGGAAACCTGCTCCCAAAAGATATGATCCCTCTCTTTATTCGTCTCTCTGAGATCAATCCGGAAAAAAAATGTCATTTGGTAACAAGGGCTGAGCGGATGAAACTTTTATCCCTGTTTAAAAAAATGGAGCTCCAGGTGGGGGGTGTTGATGGTTACAAAAAGGCGATCGTCACCGCCGGGGGGATTTCTCTTAAAGATATCGATATGCGAACTATGCGGTCGAAGAAGATCTCAAATCTCTACTTTGCCGGTGAGATGATCGATCTGGATGGGCCAACGGGGGGCTATAACCTTCAGGTGTGCTGGTCAACAGGGTATCTGGCCGGGGTCAGTGCTGCAGCAGGTTGATTTCTACGTGAATCTGGCGAGGATCGATTATGTATCAATCCCCGCCAGATTGTTAAGTTTGTTTTACTTGGATGGAAAATACATTTTTTCTTTGTTTAATTTATAACTCCAGGGAAGCCCGGAATTTTTCCAGCCATTCTTCAGACGCCAGTTTTTTCTGTCACCCTCTTTGATTTTTCCCCCTTCAAAACCATCGGTCACCACATAAACCTGCTTATAACCTTTATTTTCCAGATACTTGATAGCAGGAGCTCCACGGGTTCCACCCGAACGGCACATAATCACAACCGGGGCTTCCTTGGTAAGCCCGCGTGCTTCAAGAGCTGCAGCGATCTCTGCTTCAAAATCAGGATTAACCTCCATCAAAAAAACCGGCTTCTTGTTATTCCAGACACTGCCATTGGCCAGCTTGAAAGGGATATTTATATCAACCACATCGGTGAAACCGGTAAACATAATTTCAATTGGATCCCGCACGTCAACAAGAAGCATCTTGTCACCCAATTTCTGCTTCATATCATAAGCTTCCCTTGAATCCACATACAGGTTCCAAATAGTCTGTTGCTTGGGATTGGTTGGCTTCTCTGCAGCAAAAACCAGCGTAACGTTCATACAAGCGACAAGAACTAAAAGAATAATGATTTTACCCTTCATAAAGATTTCCCTTTCCGTATCTAAAAATAATATTTTGCCATTGATGCTATGGCAGAGATAAAGCTAACTACGAAGGTCATATTTTACCCATAAACATTCATAAGTCAATATATATCTATTTGACGAGTGGCATTGGATGGATAATCAGGAAATGGTAAAAATCTATCCCAGAATGGTTTTCATTGCCGCGGCAACGGCTACAACTCGCTCGCGAGTGATCCAATGATGCATAACAGCTCGAAATTTACGCTCATAGCCCGGGTAAGGGCTGAGTAAAACATTATGCTCGCTCATCCCCCTGGCAAATTCCAGTGGAGTCAGTTTTGCTGTCTCTTCCAGCCAGAAGAAGACAAAACTGGTATTCTGACTCAGCACTTTGACACCGGGAACCTCCTTGAGCAATTCAGAAAAATAGGCAGCATTTTCATGATCTTCTTGCAGACGTTGACTCATTTTATGGATAGCAATCAACCCGGCTGCGGCAAGAATTCCAGCCTGGCGCATCCCACCACCAAGCACCTTTCGCACCCGATGTGCTTCTTTAATAAATTCTTTATTACCAAGTAGAATTGATCCTACCGGGGCACCCAACCCCTTGGACAAGCAAAAAGTCATGCTGTCGGCACCGGCAATAATTTCAGCCGGGGAAACATTATATGCCGTTGCCGCATTAAAAATACGTGCGCCGTCTATGTGAAATTTGAGTTTATGGTGATGGGCCAGTTCGGCAACCTGTCGGGTGTATTCCGGGCTCAGCGGAACGGCACCAACCGTCCCCTGGGTATTTTCGATAGTGACCAGTCTGGTCCGCGGGAAATGCTCATTATCACCACGGATAGCCTGCTCAATATCATCCAGCAACAACGTGCCATCTTCCTGAACAGCAAGCGTCCTGGGCATGATCCCGCCAAGTGCCGACATTCCGGCTTGTTCATAAAGGACGATGTGGGCTTTATCACCAACGATCACTTCGCTGCCCCGGGGAGCATGGGTCAACAAAGCAATCAGGTTCCCCTGGGTTCCACTGGTAACAAAGAGGCCTGCCTCCATACCGAACATCTCGGCGGCTTCGGCTTCCAGGCGATTGACGGTTGGATCTTCACCATAGACATCATCGCCGACAACAGCATTTGCCATCGCGTCACGCATTTC
>JAOZMV010000262.1 GCA_029934095.1 Desulfuromusa sp.
CTGCAGAATATTTTATCCGAGTTTGATTCCGTTGTTGTCGCATTTTCCGGGGGGGTTGATTCAACCCTCCTGCTCAAGGTTGCTTGCGACTGCCTTGGTACAGATAAAGTTCTTGCCCTTACTGCAACTTCCCCGATATTTCCCCATTATGAAATAGAGCAGAGCAAACTGCTTGCTGAGGAATTCGGCGTTCGGCAGGAATTTATCGACAGCAATGAAATGGAACTCTCCGATTTTGCTGAAAACACCCTGCAGCGCTGTTACCACTGCAAGCACAATATGCTCAGGCTATTTTTACAGGCGATGACCGAAAGGTCCGGCACTTTGCTGGAGGGTTCAAACCTTGATGATCAAGATGATTACCGGCCGGGACAAAAAGCTGTCACTCAGCTGAAAATTTACTCTCCCCTTCTGGAAGCTAATTTCAAGAAATCGGAAATCAGAGAATTAAGTCGCCAACTTGAATTATCAACCTGGAATAAACAACCCTTTGCCTGCCTTGCGACCCGCTTTCCCTACGGAACCAGAATTACTATTGACCGTTTACAACAGATTGACCAATGCGAAACCTGGCTGCGCTTACAGGGATTTTCAAATTACCGGGTGCGTTACCACAACCAACTGGCTCGGATTGAAGTCTCCCCCGCAGAGTTCCCCAGATTTACTGAAGAGACCTTCCGCCTTGAACTGGTTGAAATATTTAAATACAATGGGTTTGACTATGTGACCCTTGATCTGCAAGGATATCGTAGCGGCAGCATGAATGAGATCCTGTCGGATAATATCGTTTCCATGTGACCCATCCAGGAGGAGCCATGCCAAAAAGTAGCGCATTATTTGCGGTCTGTTTTACCGCCGGTCTACTTGGAGCTGTTGTCAGCAGCTTGTTTCTCTGGGGCTGTAATGAATGGGGTGTGACCTCTATGCTGGGGGTCAAAATGGTGCAAACTCTCGAACTGCCGCAACTCTATCCCAAGATGCTGATCGGTGGTTTGTGGGGTCTGGTTTATTTCTTTACCGTTGGTATCCCTCGCCATCGCCGTCATTGGGTTCGCAAAGGGCTCTGGTTTTCTCTTCTCCCTTCGCTCGTGGCAATTTTTTATCTCTATCCATACATCTACCATCGTGGCATGGCGGGGTTTGATCTCGGTACCCTGACACCAGTGTTGATCGTGGCGACTAATTTGGTCTGGGGTCTGTTTACCGGGTTTTTCGCCAGGCTTCTCTGGGGTCGTTGAGGGGTGTTGAGGCAACTTTTTTTACTGCTCACCCTGTTGGCTCTTCTGGCAACAACATCCCTGTCAGCAGAACTGACAGGACGGGTTTTGTGGGTCTATGATGGTGATACGTTAAAAATCGAAAATATTGGCAAGGTTCGCTTGCTTGGGATTGATACCCCAGAATCTCAGCCGTCTTCGAGAGATCATTTTTATACAAAAAGATTTTCAATAACCGAAAAAAGATTACGAAAAATCGCCAAACAAGCCAAATATTACAATATTCATAATCTAAAAGATCGACGTGTCAGCCTTGAGCTTGATCAAACCCACAGAGATAAATATGATCGACTGCTTGCCTATGTCTACCTCCCTGACGGGAGGATGCTGAACCGGATTCTGCTGCAAAAAGGGTTGGCAACGGTTTTTCGTCGTTATGATTTTCAGTACAAAAAAGATTTTCTCGAAGCTGAAGCTAAAGCCCGAAACGGCAAGCTGGGACTTTGGGAATAGTAGAACTGAAAAAGATTTCTATTTCTCGTTATCTGGAGCCTGAAACCGTATGGAATCCTTGACCTACTGGCAACAACTGATTGATGAAACGTTTCTTGGTATCGGTGTCCCCCGTCTTATTATTGCTTTTGTTATTTTATTTTTTGCCCTGATACTCAAGCGAGTTATTGCCCATCTGTTTACCAAAATTATCTTTAAAGCAGCTCAAAAAACCTCCACCAAAATGGATGACATTCTGCTGCGGCAACTGAACAAGCCTGCAGAGTTTTTAGTTGTTATCATCGGTATTTATATTGGTATCGAGATTCTGCAACTCCCCAAACAGCCAACGGACCTGGATCACTTGGCCCGAAACGGGTTGCAGGTATTGCTGACCTTTAACCTGGCCTGGTTCTGTTACAACATGGTCACCCTGGTAGAGCACTGGCTGAGTTACTGGGCAGAGACGACTGAATCGGTTCTGGACGACCATTTAGTTCCATTTATTCGCAAAAGCTTGCGGGTCTTCATTGTCTTTCTGGCAATTCTGTTTCTGGTGCAAAACCTCGGCTACTCGGTCTCAGCCCTCCTTGCATCATTAGGGCTTGGTGGTTTGGCAGTGGCTCTGGCAGCCAAAGATAGTCTGGCCAATGTATTTGGCTCACTGATGATTCTTCTGGATCGACCATTTACTATTGGAGATTGGATCAAAGCGGAAGATATGGAAGGGGTTGTTGAAGATATCGGGTTTCGCTCAACCCGGATTCGAACCTTCTCTAAAACTCTGATTACCGTACCCAACAGCGTCCTGATGAATATGTCCATCGACAATTTCAGCCAGATGCCAAAGCGCAGGATCAAATTAACTATCGGGGTCACCTACGAGACAACCCCGGCACAAATGCGCCAGGCGGTTGCCGCAATTAAAAAAATGCTGCGCGAACATCCCGCGATTCATCAGGAATTTTTCCTGGTTAATTTTACCGATTTCGGGGCATCATCTCTCGATATCATGGTCTACTGTTTCACCACCAGTACGGTTTGGGGGGAATATCTTGATGCACGGCAAGATGTCTGCCTGAAAATTATGGAAACAGTGGAAGGGCTTGGACTGGGTATCGCTTTTCCAAGTCAAACCATCTATATGCATGATATGGATGGGGAGAAGCAGCCAGAAATATCGCAATAGTAGAAATAATT
>JAOZMV010000263.1 GCA_029934095.1 Desulfuromusa sp.
AACAAAGTTAAAGACCATACGAATGTCGCTAAAATTGCTTAAACTAGCGCCATTCTGGACAGCCCCCGCTTTATCTATCGACAGTTGTGCAAGGCAATTGTCGCACTGCTCCTACTTCTGGGGCAAGATGTCTGGAGAAAATTGTTCAGGGGAATGGAATCAGCCCCATTCTTACTGCAGGACTAGATCCGCTTTAATAAAGACTTCAGTTCCGTTAGTTCCTGCGAGTTCAACATCCGGTCACGGAAAACCGCACCGTAGTAGATTCGGGCAAATTGGCGACACTCCTGATTATCAAGCTGCTCTCCGATTTCTGCCAGACCGGATCCCGGCCGCAAAACTTCAGGCCCATAACGCTTTCTGATCCGAGCGCGGAATTTTTCCAGCAGACGCGCTTCTTTTGATTTACGCCGCAATCTGAAAGTGCCAGCAACCAGCACGACACCCACAAGGATCCCCCCTGCAATTTTCCACCAACCTTTCGGGGCACGCACTGAACGCAGGTTGCGCAAGCTGTCACCAGCTTCGCGAAAAAGTGATATCTGCCGTTTCAGGTCAAAAACCACGACCGCCTGTACCCAATAATAATTGAGGCTATCAACCAGTTGTTGCAAGGGACTTAATTGTTCCCGGTCACGTGTCCCCAAGGTGGTTGCAACATTGATGGCCCACTGGCTGGGATCAATACGTTGCCAGCTGTTGTCACCAGTCAGGACTTCGACCCAGACATGGGCCGTTTCTTCAGTCACCAGATAATAGCCACCCATCGAATTGTAATCACCACCGTAATATCCACCAACCAGTCGGGCAGGAATCCCGGCAAGCCGAGCCAGGGTGATATATGCCGAGGCAAAATACTCACAATAGCCCCGCTTCTTTTCAAACAAAAAAGAGTCCACTGGATCAGAGCCGGATGGCAGATTATCCTGTGCGTAGCTGAGGTTCTGGTTGCGGAAGAAATCAGCCAGAAGATTGATACGCACAGTGACATCTTCACTCTCAGCATAGATGCTGGCAGCAACCTGGCGCATCCGTGGCGAAACATCTCTCGGAGGTTGCAGATAAAAAGCCCTGTCCACACGACCGCTTGTCTGTAGTCTGGCACCGGGACTTGCCTGCACCTCAAAACGAATCCGCCGATCAAGCGGGCGATGAGCGATATACATCTGGTCTACAGTTTTCTTGTGGCGTACCTCTGCGACCCTGACCGGCCGATCCAGAGTCATCAGATAACGATTGTTGCGCGGTTCCGGGTAGATCATGAAGATCACCGGAGCAGGCCCTTCAACCCGCGCAGGTCTTTCCCGGGGAGGCTCACTGCGAACCCAACGCCCTTCCTTCGACTGATTAAGAACCAGCGCTCGCCAGTAGCGATCTTCTGGAGCCAGTTCAGGACCTTCAGCTCGAAATGAAAGGGTCTTGACCCCCGAAATTTGTGCAAAACTTCCCGGTTGTACCGTCTCCGCGAGACCGGTCACCCCCTTGGCGGAAGGATTGAGAAAATCCCAGAAAGGGTGCTGAGTCCTTGGCAGGACAACAAAGAAAACCAGCATCAGCAACAGCGAAACGGCAGGAATAATGAGACCAACCTTGATCAGTTTTTTCAAGTCAGGACGGGTCATGACCAGGTTTTGATCGGTGACGTGGACAGTCAAAAGGACCAGTCCCAGGGTCACTCCAAAAACCAATAACACCAGATAAACAATAAAGCCCATTTCCAGATGGATCAGGGAAGATCCCGCCAGAAGAAAAAGAGCCAGAACGAAAATCTGCAGGTAATCTCGCCCCTGCTTGGGGGTCAACAGTCGAACGACCATCAGTAGCACCATGGCATGAACGACCGGCAAAGCAACTTCTGCCCGAGTGATCTGTATGGCATAGAAGGCCATACCCAACAGCGCAATCAGGGTAACGAGCCAGGTTGGCAGGGGATAATTCTCGCGTCGATCACAGTAGAAGCCCGCCGGGATAGCCAGTAACGCAACCAGCAGCAACGGGCGATCAAGGTAAACCAATATCGGTCCCATGCTGAGCAGAGCAACAACACCGGAGAGGAGATCAAGGAGTCTTTTGATCCTGACCATAATGAGCCAATGCCTGTAGTAGTAGAAGCTTGTGTCGCTGTCCGGTGCCCGGAGAAATTTCCAGGCTTCCGGCTTTTAAACCAACTGGCCAACCGTCACGTAACCACCGCACCACCAGATAGCTGGCATAGCGCAGGCGCTGCTCAAGATTTGCGGCAGGGAGTTCCGCCAGGTCGAGAACAACGGGCTTACGGGTAACGGCGGAGAGTTCTTTTACCTTAAGACGGTCATCGCGAGCCGAGAGTTTCCAGTGAATCGATTTGAGGGGGTCACTACCCTGATAATTTCGGATACGATTAATATCGCCTTCATACCCTTTCTGCCAATTCTGCTGAGTTCCTGCTCCGCCTCCAGGATCAATCTGGCGCAGATCAGAGCAGGGTTGCGGAGCGGGGAAAACCGTGATTTCCTGATCAATTATTAAACCTTTCGAGCGGATGAAAAAATTGACTGGAAAACGGGAACGTACGGTAACAGCAGGCAGTTGCTGACGACCACGGCCGCAGATCGTGAACTTTAAACCCTTCTGTAACCCCTGCTGTGGATTCACCAATGGGAAAAAAACGGCATGATCAGCTACAACAACTTCCATGAGAAAAATTGGCAACCGACGTCGCCGGTTGATAAGTTCAATGCCAAGCAGGGTCGGCAGGCCGTCATAGACCTCATCGGGAGGGAAATAGCGTACACTGATCCGGTCCAGATTCCATTTTCCCAGTACGCCGGAAACGGCAATAAAACCAAGCAGTGCAGAAACCATCAGGTAAAGGAGGTTGTTACCCGTGTTGACTGCGGCAAAACCGATCAACAGGGTGATGAAAA
>JAOZMV010000264.1 GCA_029934095.1 Desulfuromusa sp.
TGGTGAAAAGAGATTGGGAAATATGGATAGTCCGACAGCTTTCTATATGGAACATTTTTAAACCGAATCAGTGATAAAGATCAACATCATCGGAGAAATTTATTATCAATACTCTGCGACTGGTCGATAGATGACCAACCCTTTTTTGCCCCCCAGGTAGGGAAGTAATGCTTCGTCAATAACCTGTTGCTGGGCGGCATGGCGGAGAAAAGTTCCCCCAGCTTTTTTGATGATAATACCAGTGTGAGAAACATCCAGCCCTGGTAAAGGGCTGTAGATACCGATGTAATCCCCGCTCCGCAAGCGGCTGAGTAACACTGCGTCGATCGCTTCAGGCAAAATAAAAGCAATCACCTGTTTCTTTACCGGATACCCTGGCAGATAGAGGGTTCCGTCTCCCTTTTGATTCAAATATTTCTCCACCCAACGAACATTGGTGCCACCAACTTGAGCCGTTATATCGCGCAACGGAGCAAGGAAAGTGTTTCCCCAGACTGAGAAGAAATGGTTCCGATCCAAAAAAGTAACTTTTCCGTTGCGATAGCGAATGTATCGCAGCGCCTCTTTGAATCCCTCAAAATCGACAGATCTTCGTAGCGCCTCGACATAATCGAGAAAGGTGAAGCAATCAACGCCATCGAGACGCAGGGTGAAAATTTCACTTGTTTCAGCACTGCCGATCAGGGTATTGGCAAGGTAAGGTGTTTTCAGGAATGCCTCAGAAATAAGGGCAACTTTGTCTCCGGGATCGGCAATATCTCTGGCTTTATCCTGCAGCTGTTCAATTTTTATCTGCTTCCAGTGGCCCAGATCAAAGGGTTTCTGTTGCGGAACTGCACAGCATGAGAGGAAAATCGGGAGGATCAACAGAAAAGCGATCCTCCAGTTTGGATGCCCGAAGCATCTGCTGGATATTCTTGAGGATAAATCTGGACGTGAAGCCGCTGCCTGACTCATTGAGACCTGTCTGCATAGCGTAGGTTGTATATTTATGCTCCTAACGAGGTCCCGGCAAAGAGCGCTTCGTGCAGGTTGACGGTGTGATTTTTTATCCGCCGCAGCGCAACGGCCATATCACTGAAAGTCAGGGCGGGCAGGGCACCACAGGAACCATCTTTCATCCGGACGAGGTGAAATTTACGAACTTTATCTGCCAGATCATTAAGCCGGCTGGCTTCGTCGTATATTTCGCGGGTACTGTGCGTGTCTTCACTGTAGAAGGACTTACAGACATGGGTGTAAAAAGCAAAGACTTCGCGATTGAAACCGATGAGATCGTCCCAGCCATCCTGACTGTAATCAAGCTCATATTTGTCCAGCCGTTTCATGTAGGAACAGAGGGAGGCGGCATAATCGGCAATTGATTCAAGCTCATCAGCCGCCCGGATAAAGCTGTAGGCACGATCTGACTGAAAGTTGCTGGCATTCCCCGCCTGCATCAGGGTGACGGTGAATGTGGTGATTTCATGCTGGATAATATCTGTTTCATCTTCAAGTTCCATCACTTTGCGGTAGAAGCGTTCGCGCCCTTTCAGGTTGCGTTGTAGAAAACTTCCAGAATGGCGCAGAGCCTTGTTGACCCGTTTCTGCATCCGCTTGAGTTCCTCATAAATCATCGGGATGCCCACCGCCACAGGCATGGTTCCGGGGGCACCGATATATTTGAATGAACCTTTTTCGGCCCCTTGTTTCTCCGGTATCATTCTGGTGACCAGATGAGCCAGTTGATTGAGGAACGGTAGCATCACCAGGGTGGCAGTGACATTGAAGAAGGTATGTGCCATGGCAATATGGGCAGCAATGTAGGGGTGATTTCCTGAGGCATCAACAAAGGTGGCAGAGCCGGGGACGAACCTCTCGATCATGCCGACGTAGGGGAGGAAAAAAGAGATAATGATGACAACCCCGAGGACGTTGAAAACGCTATGAGCCATTGCCGCACGCCGGGAGGAAATACTGCCGCCAATAGCGGCGAACTGAGCGGTAATGGTGGTGCCGATATTTTCACCCATAACCAGGGCAACAGCGGTATACAGCGGGATAGCTCCGGTGGTTGCAAGGGCAATGGTGATCCCGAGCATGGCCGAACTGCTCTGGATAATCATCGTCATCATGCAGCCAATAGCGATACAACCAAGGATACTCAGCAGCGACTGGGCATCGAGGGAGAGCATCAGGCTCATAAAGCCTTCGTCGTCACGAAGTGGTTTGAAGGCACCACTCATGATTTCAAGACCGAAGAAGATCAGACCCAGTGCAACCAGAACTTTGGAACCTGCCGAGATGCGCTCATTTTTAGAAAAGAGCATCGGGAAAATACCAATTGCGACGAGCAGCAGGCCGTATTTGCCCACTTTGACGGCCAGAATCCAGCCGGTGATGGTGGTCCCAATATTGGCTCCAAGGATCACCCCGATGGCCTGAGTCAGTTGCATCAGACCGGCGTTGGTCAGGCCAACCACCATAACTGTGGTAATTGATGAGGATTGAACAAAGGTGGTGACAAACAAACCGACCAGAACCGCCAGAAAGCGGTTGGTGGTGACTGACGAGATGGCTTTACGGATCAGCCCCCCTGAGAGCATCTGCAAACTGTCGGAGAGGTACTTCATACCAAGGATAAAGATCCCAAGCCCACCGATGGCGGTATAGCCCATCTTGAACGGTTCGATCATTTGCTAATCCTTTGACAAGTCATCATCTGTAGCATTAATTGGATCTTCCATTTACTTGTCTATGGGGCGCAATCTAGTCACCTTTTTGGGTGCTGTCAAGTGCTGTATTAACACTATGGAGACAATAGAACAATCAGGTGAAATCCGATAAAAATCTGGTTGCTGATTTATTTACCAATCACTCTTTTTTATGGCGAGATAAAGCTCCTCCACCTGCTTCCTTGCCCAGG
>JAOZMV010000265.1 GCA_029934095.1 Desulfuromusa sp.
CGTACTATCTTGTTTCTGATGGATCAGATGTCCCGTATCGTCTCAAAGTGAGAACGCCGTCATACTCTAACCTGAGTGTTGTTCCTGAAATGTGCCAGGGAATGCTGCTTTCGGATGTGGTGTCGGCTATGGGTGCTCTGGACTTGGTTATCCCCGAGATTGACAGGTAGGGTATATGGAAATCTTTTACAGTATTCTTCCGGATCTGATTCGGATGGTTGTTTGTGCCATATGCGGAGCCGTGATTGTCTTTGGCAATGCGCTGGTAATGGGTTATGCCGAGCGGAAATTGGCGGGTCATATTATGTTCCGACCCGGTCCGATGGAAGTTGGACCACATGGTATTTACCAGTTGGTGGTCGACGGTTTGAAGTTGATGGGCAAGCAGCTGGTGATTCCGAAAAATGCGGATAAGCCGCTGTTTATGCTGGCTCCACTGCTTGCTTTTGCCCCGGTTTTTGTTCCTCTGCTGGTGATTCCATTCAGTGATAAAATCCAGGGATTTGATCATGATATCGGACTATTGGTTATATTGGCTCTTGCCTCGATAAACCTTTTGGCAGTCTTGATTGGTGGTTGGTCATCAAACAATAAGTACTCATTGTTTGGTGCTTTCCGTGCGGTTTCTCAGAATGTTGCCTATGAAATACCGATGCTGCTCTCATTGCTGTCAATTATCTTCATGACAAATACTTTTAGTCTGAAGGGAGTTGTCGCTGCGCAGAGTCCAGTCTGGTTTATTGTCATTCAACCCTTGGCTTTTTTGATTTACCTGGTTGCCATTGTTGCTGAAACTAACCGGGCTCCTTTTGACTTGCCTGAAGCAGAGAGTGAGTTGACCGCTGGTTTCCATACCGAATATAGCGGTATGAGCTTCAGTTTGTTTGTGTTGGGTGAATACGCCAACATGTTTATTGTCAGCAGTGTTGCCACGGTATTTTTTCTCGGAGGAAGTTCGGGAATTCCCTTGCCGTACTTTGAATACAGCGGGATCATCTGGTTTTTGTTAAAGGTTTATTTGTTGATGTTTTTCCTGATTTGGATTCGTTGGACTTATCCCCGAACCCGTTTCGATCAGTTGATGAACTTTTGCTGGAAATATCTGATTCCTTTCTCACTGGTTAACCTTCTTATTACTGTCGTGATGGTGAAGCTACTATGAAATCCTATTTCTCAGTGTTGTTTACGGGAGCATGGAGCCTTATCCTTGGCCTGAAGGTCACTATCAAGGCACTTTTCTCTCCAATTGTTACTTATCAGTATCCCCGCGAGAAGCTGGAGGTGACTCCAAACTATCGTGGTCATATTGATCTGGTTAAGTTCGCTGATACCGGCACCCACAAGTGCATTAGTTGCGGTAGCTGCATGCGTGATTGCCCCTCAGACTGTATTGTCGTTGAAGGTGAAAAGCGCGAAGGGGTTAAGGGTAAAGTGTTGACGATATTTACCCTCGACTTTACCAAGTGCAGTTTATGCGGTGCCTGTGTTGAAGTTTGCCCAACCAAAGCTCTCGATTATTCCAATGATTATGAATTGGCGGGATTTGCACGTGAAGAGTTTTACTACGATCTCTTGAAGAGAGTGGAGGAACGGGAATGATTGTTTTTGAATACATCGCCGAAATCCTCTTTTATGCCCTGGTATGTTTGACATTTACGGGCGGTATTGTGGCGGTCAGAGCCAAGCTGCTTATGCATGCTGTTCTGGGGTTGGCGGCGACATTATTTGGTGTCGCAGGTCTTTACTTTCACCTCGGTAGCCCCTTTCTGGCAATGATGCAAATCCTGATTTATGTCGGTGCCGTCTGTATTATCATTGTTATGGGGGTCATGCTTGGCAATACTCCGGATCAACTGGCTGCCAAAAATCTGACTGGACGGAATCTGCCATTGGCTTTACTCGCCTGCTTAACCGGCTTCGTCTCATTGTTTGTTGCTACGATTATTCGAACCGAATTTACCGTAGCAACAGAAAAAGTTGGCGACATGTCGATAGAATTTGTCGGTGAAAGTTTGCTGCTACAGTATTGTCTGGCGTTTGAATTGATATCGGTCGTATTGCTGACAGCGATTCTTGGTGCCATTATTCTGGCCCGTGGCGGTCGGGAGGGAAAGACGTCATGATGATCAGTGCTAATTTAAACACCTATCTGGTTATTGCAGCTGTTTTGCTGGTCATCGGTATATACGGCATGGTGCAGCACCGGTCGTTGATCGGGATGCTGATATCAAGTGAATTTATCCTCAATGGTGCAGCTTTAAACTTTATGGCTTTTAATAGCTTTGTTGCACCTAATCCTGCTGTTGGCCAGATCTATACTCTGTTTATCATGGGAATTGCTGCAGCAGAAGCAGCGATAGTAGTCAGTATTATCATCGCGGTGTACCGTAAGTATCAAAGTGAAGATCCTGAGGAACTTCAGGACATGAAAATGTGATATTGCTCCTCTGGCGTTTTTACAGTTGGTAACGGCAGTTACGCAGTTCTGCTAGCACGACACACCACTTGAGAAAGTACATGCAATGAACACAATCATAACCAGCAAAATCATTATAACTATGTTGATCCCGATGATCACGGCACTACTCGTCATGATTACGGGGAAAAAAGAGAACCTGCGCGATGGTATATCGGTTGTTGGTGCCATTTTGACCTTCGCCTCGGTACTGAGTTTTCTCCCAGTTATTCAGGGTGGAGATCAGCTGCAGTATACTCTGTTTCAGCTCTATCCCGGGGTCACGGTCAAGCTGAATCTGGATCCGCTCGGGGTGATTTTTGCCATGGTGGCATCTTTTCTGTGGATTGTCGCCGCTCTTTACTGTGTCGGCTATATGCGCGGACTTAATGAACATGCCCAGACCCGTTTTTATGTCTGTTATGCCGTTTCGGTTGGCGCTGCGATGG
>JAOZMV010000266.1 GCA_029934095.1 Desulfuromusa sp.
GCCAAGGCATGCCGATGCAGCCCTAGCTTGCGCTAAAGCAAAGAGGCATAACGCAAGCAGCAAGCAAAAGAGCCAGAATTAAAGGATAGGACTAACCAAACGGGACACTAAGTGGGAGCTCTTGTGCAAGATCGTTCGATTGGTATATTTGATTCTGGGGTTGGTGGTCTGACAGTTTTGAAAGAAATTGCCAGTTTACTGCCAAGAGAAAATCTGGTCTATCTTGGTGATACCGCTCGGGTTCCTTATGGAACTAAGAGTGTTGAAACGGTTCAGCGTTATGCTCTGGAGGCGGCCGAATTCCTGGTTGATTACGGGGTCAAGCTGTTGGTTGTTGCGTGTAATACCGCTTCAGCAGTTGCGCTCCCCCTGTTGCGGGAACGCTTTCAGTTGCCGGTGATTGGGGTGATCGAGCCGGGTGCCCGGCGTGCAGCGCAAAGCCGAAATCACCGCATCGGGGTGATCGGTACTGAAGGGACAATCAACAGTAATCGCTATCCGGAAGCAATTCATGCCCTGTTGCCCGGGGCACAGGTTTCCTCTGTTTCCTGTCCTTTATTTGTCCCTCTGGCTGAAGAGGGTTGGGCAGAACATGAAATTGCCAGATTAACCGCCATGGAATATCTGCAACCCTTGGCAGCTGCGCAAATTGATACTCTGGTTCTCGGTTGTACCCATTATCCGTTGTTTCGTAATACCTTGCGGCAAGTTCTTGGGGATGCTGTTACTTTGGTCGATTCAGCCGAGGAAACCGCAAAGTCGGTACAGCAACTTTTCCAACAGCAGGGTTTGGAACGTTCGGAGCGGGGGGGACGTAGCGTTTTTTTTGTGACCGATGTTCCGGCTCGTTTTATTCGTGTTGGGGAGGCTTTCCTGGGTACGAATCTGGCGCTGGTTGAACAGGTTCAAATAGGTTGATGCCATTGAAGAGGGTGCGATGAAGAAATTGTTGATGGGCCTGTTTTTGGTGTTGCTGACTGGACTGCTACTCGGTTATGGAGCCAGCTGGTATCTTCAGCAGGATCAGGATCCGGCAGAGGAAGTGCGGGTTGCTATCGTCAAGGAAATCCCTCTCAGGGAAGTACAGCTCTATTTTGTTGCTCCGGAGGGGACTTTTCTTGTCTCTGAGCCCCATAATTTTCCGGTGTGTGATGCAGATCGCGACTGCATCAACAGTCTTTTAAACGGTTTGATTAATGGTTCACAACAGGGAAATCTTCCTGTTCTGCCAAAAGAGACAAAAGTTCTGGACGTTGAAATTGAGAATGACCTGGTCAGGGTAAATTTTTCCAGACAGGTGGTTGATTTTCATCCCGGAGGGAGTTTGATAGAATTGTTCTCTATCTATAGTTTAACGAATAGTATAAGTGAAAATTTCCCTTATGTCCGGCAGGTACAAATTCTGGTTGAAGGGGAGGTGCGACAGACTTTAAAAGGGCACGTCAGGATTGATCAACCAATTTATGCTGATTTCAGTTATAATGAACTCCCATTGGTTGTTGTCCCTCCAGAGATCGAAGAGGATAATATGGAGAGTCAGGACCTCAGCATTGAGACGCTGATTCAGGAGAGTGAGTCTCAGGGAAATCATTGACCTCCGGGGTGGTAACTATGTTAACTGGCGGGTATGATTGCAGATTAATTCTCTTTCTAAGGAATAACCATGATTGTTGGATTTAACCATAATGTTACTTATCAGGGTGTCGGTTTCCATGTCCAGACCGAAGATGGTGGATTGAAAAGACCCCAGTTGGTGACTCTGCTCTATCACGGTGGAACAATCATTGTGTCACAAAAGACCACCTATGCTGATATTGTCAAAGTTGATGACCTTGATCATGTGGTTGAGGATCTGGCGAAAGAGCAGCATAAGGAGATGTTGCGGGGTTTGACCAAGGGGAAATTTGATGAACGGATCGTTGCGCTTGGAATCACCCTGGGAGGTTCAGCCGAGCGTTCAGACCAGCAAGCGACAGTTGATCAATCAATACCGGATCAGCCGGAGACGGAAACTGTACCTGTGGAGGAGTCCCCGGTTATTGCCCCCATCCCGGAGCCGGTCACTATTGTTGAAGAGCCAATTATCGATAAATTCAACCAGCCAAAAAGTTCCCATGAACCCAGCCTTGACGATCTGATCTATGCTTACCTGACTGCAGGGCAGGACCAAGCATAGGGCAGGTTATACGGGAACCACACAAACTTCCGGGCAGAATGTTTCTGTCAGAGCCTTCCATTCCTCCCCTTGAACTGATATGCCCTCTTCTAACTCTCTTGTTCTGTGCGGCGGGAAAGTTGCTTCCTTTTGTAAAAAACATAACCAACAACCAGCAGCAGGCAGAGGATCGCAATGGCAATCATGATTTGCTGCAGGTATTGACCAATCAGTTCCTGATTATTGCCGATCAGGTAACCACTCAAGGCCAGAATCACTACCCAGATCCCGGCACCAAGGGCAGTAAAAATGATAAACAGGGGTAGGCTCATCCGTGCCAACCCTGCTGGCAAGCTGATATATTGACGGATACCGGGCAGCAAGCGGCCAACGAAGGTAGAAATATGACCATGCCGGGCAAAAAACACTTCGGACCGTTCCAATGCTGCCGGAGTGAGCAGCACATACCGGCCATAACGTTCAAACAGAGGCCGTCCCCATTTGACCGCCATCCAGTAATTAAAGCAGGCTCCTAACACGCTGCCGGCAATCCCGGCGGTAATGACCAGACTCAGTGACATCTCCCCTTGTGCGGCCAGGTATCCAGCCGGAGGAATGACCACCTCGCTGGGGAAAGGGAAAAATGATGATTCGAGAAACATCAGAACAATGATTCCGGGGTAACCCCAGAGACTGACAGTGTCGACAATCCAGGTGATAATCTGGTGAAACATTTTCATCCTTT
>JAOZMV010000026.1 GCA_029934095.1 Desulfuromusa sp.
AAATTATGGCCGCCGAATTAGGATGGGATCAACAACGCTGCGATGAAGAAGCCGAATGGACAAAAAAACGGCTGACAGAAGCGCTCTAAACAGAGTTATCGTGCTGTCGACACAACGGACACAGCGGAAAAGAGACAACTTAGTTTGAACATATTTAAGTATCAATATCTTTACTGAGACAGCTTAACCTTGTGGGTTTTAAGGTCAACATGAATTCAGCCCCGCTATTCAGGGAATTAACGACACTTATCTTGCCGCAATAACTTTGGACAATCCTGTAGGTGATGGCCAGGCCGAGCCCGGTTCCATTCGATTTGGTCGTGAAAAATGGGTTAAAAACTTTGTCCAATAACTCTTCAGGGATTCCGGGGCCACTATCCCGGAAGGTTAGAATAATATCTTCAGACTCAGTCAATCTGGACTCTATCCACAAATCACCATCAGACTGAATAGCCTGTAGTGCGTTAAGAATCAGGTTCAGAAAAACCTGTTTGAACTGAATGGCACCCCCAACAGCCAGGGGTATAGAATCGTTTTCCCAGTGGATCTTAATTCTATTTTTGATTGTCTGTTGATGGGTGAGTTGGATAACTTCACGAAGAACTTCATCGGGTTTGAATTCAGTCTGCGGATTAGCAGTTGGTCGAGCAAAATTGAGAAAATCTTCAACCACCTGATTAAGGCGATCCACTTCATTGATTAAAATCTTGCTAAATTCTCTATGTCGATGATCTTCCGGCAGTGAATCGTATAGTATTTCCGCCGTCCCACGAATTGAACCTAATGGATTGCGGATCTCATGTGCCAGCCCTGCAGATAATTCCCCCAGAGCAGTCAACCTGTCCGCCTGACGTAACTGATCCTCAATCTCAACAATCATATCAGCCTGCTCCTTCAATTTTGTATAGCTCTCTGAAAGATGGCTCATATTTTTTTCTGCTCGCAAGCGCTGATAATTAATTTGTGAAGAGAGAAACCCAGTCAAAATACCGATAATGTTGTAGAGAAAAATCTCCAGTATCTGCTCCAAACGAACCGCCGGATGATGCTCCCACTGAATCATGATATGCGGAGCATAAATAGCTGAGATAGCGATACCAGCTAAAATCCCCCCACGAATTCCAAACCAGAACCCGGACAAAATAATCGGCAGATAATAAAGACGTCGATAAATACCATGATAGTTGGAATACTCCGTTCCAGTAAAATAATGCATGATTGTCACGACCAGGATCATCAAACTAATCAGGCTCAATTTACCAATAATCTGTTTATGAATTTTAATTTCTTGCAACATTCACTCAACCTCACAGCCGAACCAGCACATCTGGAGAATATCCTTGATCCGCTGCAGAATATTCTACACCTCTGTGGTAGCCATAAACAAAAAAACTGTCTAACCTTCTGTATTTATAGATTTGTTTCTTTTGGCATGTTTTCTGATTATACAACATAACCAATAACAGGATCTTATTGTATATCAGGAGTCATGTGGAATGTATTTCTTATGTAAATATCTTGCAGGGTTACTATTATGGTTGACGGTATCTGGTCCCGCAATAGCTCAACCAAATCAACTGACAGCTCTTCTTAAAGAAGCGGATGGACAAAACCCTTCACTGAAAATCACCCAAGAGCAGATCGAAATGGCCTCCAGCCAGATCGAACAGGTAACATCCCTCCAGGATCCGATTATCTCAATCTCTCTATTGAATTATCCGACCGATAGCTTCAAAACGGATCAGACACCAATGACTGGCAATGAGATCCGTCTGGCGCAAATGTTTCCTTTCCCTGGAAAACTTGAGACCAAAGGGAGAATAGCAGAGAAGAAAAGTCTCTGGTTTGCATCAGCTTATCAGGATGCCCGCCTGCAGATTCGTCGCCAGGTGAAAGATACCTGGTACCGCTTGTTATTCCAGCGCCAGGCGATAAAACTAACCACCCGCAATTTAAAGATTTTTGAAGATTTTATCAAGCTGACTGAAACCCGCTATGAAGTTGGTAAGGGGTTACAGCAGAACGTGCTCACAGCTCACCTGCAGCGATCACGGCAATTGGATCAGTTACTCGTTCTGCAACAGCAGGAAGAAGCAACGTTAGCGGAACTGAACAGTCTGGTCGGTCGTGATACAGATCGATCTCTGGAAATTGACAGCCAACTGAAAAGCGTCAGCCAAAAATTCAACCTTAATGAACTGCAAGAGCAAGTCGTGCAAAAACGGCCACTATTCAAAGCTTATGCTGCGTTGATCGACCAATATAAGGCGCAGCGTAAACTGGCACATCTCGATTATCGGCCCGACTTCACCGTTTGGGCAGGCTACCGTTGGCGGGATAATGCTCTGGTGGATGATGGGACTGACTTTGTCAGTGCCGGGGTCAGTTTCAACCTGCCAGTTCGCAGAAAACAACGTGCTGCGGCAGTCACCGAAGCAGATTCTGCACTGCAACTGGTTTTCCGAAAACTTAATAATTTCCGTAATCAGGTCAATCTGGAAATTCACCAGTCATTGACCAGCTTGGAGCAGACGGGAAAATTGGTGGAACTTTACCAGGGAGGGATCATTCCTCAGGCCAATCAGACCTTTCAGGCCACGTTGAGTGCCTACCAGGTCGACAAGGTCGATTTTCTCGATCTGCTCAATTCTTTGATGACCCTTTATCGCTACGAAATTGACTATATAAAAGCACTCAGTGATCAGCAGCGGAGCATGGCGAGGCTGGAAGCAGCTGCTGGCCTTGCGGCTGATCAATTACCCGAACCATCAACCCGCAGCAAAGGATAATGACAATGCGAATATTGCTGAAATCGACACTGATGCTGTTAGCGATCCTGCTGTTGGCGGGTGGGATTTTTCTCAATATTGACCTGAGTTCTCCGCAGTCACCACTGAATGGGCCCGAAAATAGTCATGCCGCCGAACAGTACACCTGCGGCATGCACCCGATGATCATTACCGATGAACCGGGAATCTGCCCGATCTGTCACATGGATCTGACGCCGATGAAAGCAGAGACCGGCGGCGTGGTGGAAACTTCTGTAGAACAAAAGATCAAGTATTGGCAGGCACCGATGGATCCGACCTACATCCGCGATGAACCGGGAAAGTCGCCGATGGGGATGGATCTGATTCCAATTTATGAAGATCAGGCAACTGGTGGGTCGATGATCAGCATCGATCCAACCACGATTCAGAATATGGGTGTCCGTACTGCCGGGGTAGTACGTAGCAATCTGTCACGCTCAATTCGCACTGTTGGCCTGGTCGACTACGAAGAACCGAAGCAGTATGTGGTCAACACCAAAATCGCTGGATGGGTCGAAAAACTCTATGTCGCTGAAACCGGACAACAGGTAAAAAAAGGGCAAAAGCTGCTTGAAATTTACAGCCCGGAACTGGTCACCGCACAGCAAGAGCTGTTGCTGGCCCGTGATAATTATAACGCTCTGAAACAGAGCAGCTTTGCATATATTTCAGATAGTGCCAGACGTTTGCTCGACTCGTCACGTAAACGACTCCAGCTTTGGGATGTCAGCGACAAGCAGATTGCCCAGCTTGAAAAAACCGGCCAAGTGAGTAAAACCATCACCCTCTACGCCCCGTACCAGGGGATCGTGACGGTGAAAATGATCAACGAGGGGATGTATGTCAAAGCAGGGATGCCGCTGCTCAATCTGGCTGATTTATCGAAAGTATGGGTTCTGGCTGATATCTACGAGTACCAGCTACCGTGGGTCAAGGTCGGTCAATCGGTCCGGGTAGAACTGCCGTATGTCAAAAACCGCAGTTTGACTGGCCATATCAATTATATTTACCCCTTTGTCGAACCCAAAACCCGGACGATTAAAGCTCGCATTGAGTTGGACAATGCCGACTTTGAACTTCGCCCGGAAATGTACGTGACCGTTTATCTGACCGGTGAACAGTTGAACAATGTGCTGGTCATTCCACAGGAGGCAGTTCTTTATTCCGGTGAAAAGCAGACTGTCTTTGTCGCTCAGAGAGGTGGCCGTTTCGAACCTCGGTTGGTCAAAACCGGTCTGCAAGGCGAAAACGGTCATATTGAGATCTTGCAGGGGTTATTCGAAGGGGAGCAGGTCGTGACCAGCGCCCAGTTCATGCTTGATTCGGAAAGTAAACTGCGCGAAGCGATTCAGAAAATGCTCAATCCAGTCCGTTCCGAATCGCCGCCAAGAGCTGAGGAGAGTGATCTTTCTGATCTGTTCAGTGATGCCAAAACAACAGAGTCGAAAACAGGTCTTGAGGATCTTTTCAATTGATCAACTACAGGGGATAAACCATGTTGGGAAAAATCATCGAATGGTCAATTCGAAATAAATACATGGTGGTGCTACTCACTGCTTTTCTGGTGATTGGCGGCATCTATGCCCTGCAGAACACACCTCTTGATGCGATTCCCGATCTTTCAGATGTCCAGGTGATCATCTTTACCGAGTACCCGGGACAAGCACCGCAAGTGGTCGAAGATCAGGTGACCTATCCACTGACCACACAGATGTTGGCAGTTCCGCAGGCAAAAACTGTGCGTGGTTTCTCCTTCTTCGGAATCTCCTTTGTCTATATCATTTTTGAGGATGGGACCGATCTCTACTGGGCTCGTTCACGGGTACTCGAATATCTCAATTATGCAGCCGGACGGCTGCCGAAAGGGGTCACTCCGAGCCTCGGTCCGGATGCCACCGGGGTTGGCTGGATCTATGAGTATGTACTGGAAAGCGACCGCCACGATCTGCAGGAACTGCGCTCGATTCAAGACTGGTTCCTGCGCTACGAGCTGACTGCGGTCGATGGTGTCTCCGAAGTCGCAAGCATCGGTGGTTATGTGAAGCAATATCAGGTCGAAATCGATCCTCAGCAACTACTTGCCTACCACATTACTATTCCGCAGATCCGCACAGCAATTCAGCGGAGTAATAATGATGTCGGTGGCCGCTTGATCGAAATAGCCGAAACTGAGTTTATGGTTCGAGGGCTCGGCTACATCAAATCAACCGAAGATCTGGAACAAATTGTGGTGGGGACCGATCAACGCGGCACGCCCATCCTTTTACGTGATTTAGCACGGGTGGATATCGGTCCGGAACTGCGACGGGGAGCAGCAGAACTGGATGGCCAGGGTGAAGCGGTTGGTGGCATTGTGGTGATGCGTTATGGTGAAAATGCCCTGCAGACCATCAACAACGTCAAAGAAAAACTGAAGCAGTTGCAGGCCGGGCTACCGGAAGGGGTGCGAATTGTCCCGACCTACGACCGTAGCGGTCTGATTGAGCGGGCGGTCAATACTCTGAAGGAAAAGCTGTTGGAAGAGAGTATTGTTGTCGCCCTGGTCACAGCACTATTTCTGTTCCACTTGCCAAGTGCGCTGGTGGCAATTTTCACCTTGCCGGTCGCAATCCTGATTGCATTCCTGATCATGTATGCCCAGGGAATCAACGCCAATATCATGAGTCTCGGCGGTATCGCCATCGCTATCGGTGCAATGATTGATGCGGCGATTATTATGATTGAAAATGCTCACAAACATCTGGAACGGGATCAGGGCAAAAAACCACATTGGGAAATTATCCTCGCCTCGTCCAAAGAGGTCGGCCCGACGCTGTTTTTCTCATTACTGGTGATTACCGTCTCCTTTATCCCGGTGTTCACGCTACAGGACCAAGCGGGGCGGCTGTTTAAACCTCTTGCTTTTACCAAAACATATGCCATGGGTGCTGCCGCTCTTTTATCGATCACCGTCATCCCGGTGCTGATGGGCTGGTTTATCCGTGGCAAGATCAAGCCCGAGCATGCCAATCCGATCAACCGCTTACTGATCCGCATCTACCATCCCATCGTCGACTTTGTCCTCAACTGGCGCAAGCTGACATTGGTGGTAGCGATACTGCTGGTCGGTTCGATCTGGTATCCCCTGTCGAAGATGGGCAGTGAATTCATGCCCCCCCTTTACGAAGGCGACCTGCTTTACATGCCGACGACCATGCCGGGAATCTCGATGACCAAAGCCAAAGAACTATTACAGCAGACCGATCGGATTATTGCCCGGTTTCCTGAAGTTGAGCGCACCTTTGGCAAGGTTGGACGGGCAGAAACAGCCACCGATCCGGCACCGCTGTCGATGCTGGAAACCACCATCATGCTTAAACCGGAAGATCAGTGGCGCAAGGTTCCAACCCCACGTTTCTACAGTGATTGGGATCACGCATTCGAATTTCTGAAAAAACCATTGCGTTTTATCTTGCCTGAGGAAAAACCAATTTCGGTGGACAAGTTGATTGAAGAGTTAAACAACGCCATTCAGTTTCCCGGCCTGACAAACGCCTGGACCATGCCGATCAAAACCCGTATTGATATGCTCTCAACCGGGATCAAGACACCGGTCGGGATCAAAATTATGGGGCCTGATCTGCAAACTCTGAGTGATCTCGGCGAGCAGATTGAGGTTCTGGTGCGCAACCTGCCGGGAACTTTGAGTGCTTTCTCAGAGCGGGTGGTCGGTGGAAATTACCTCGATTTCACTATTGATCGAATCGAAATTGCCCGTTACGGCCTGACCATAGCCGATGTGCAGGAAATTATTCAAACGGCAATCGGTGGCATGAACGTCACCCAGACGGTCGAAGGATTGGAGCGCTACCCGGTCAATATCCGTTATCAGCGTGACTACCGGAACGATCTGCAATCACTGCGTCAGGTGTTGGTCCCCCTCAAAGATGGCAAGCATGTACCGATCTCACAGTTGGTGAAAATTGAGTTCAAAAAAGGGCCACCGGGAATCAAGAGTGAAAATGCCCGCCGCACCGCCTGGGTCTATATTGATCTACGCGGCATCGATGTCGGAACTTACGTCAAGACAGCACAGGCGGCAATCAGCCAGCAGATCGAATTGCCAGCTGGATACAGCATCGTCTGGAGCGGTCAGTTCGAGTACATGGAATCGGCACGCAAGCGCCTCATCGTCATCATCCCGCTGACCATACTGATTATCTTCATCATCCTCTACACCAGCACCAAGTCGATGATCCAAACCTCCATCGTTTTTCTTGCTGTCCCCTTTTCTCTGGTTGGCGCTTTCTGGTTTCTCTGGCTCCTCGACTACAATATGTCTGTGGCGGTCTGGGTCGGGGTGATTGCCCTGGCCGGATTGGATGCCGAAACTGGAGTGGTGATGCTGCTGTATCTCAACCTGGCACACAAACTCTGGGGAGATCAGGGAAGGATGCAAACCCTTGGGGATCTGAAACAAGCGATTCATCACGGAGCAGTGAAACGAATTCGACCCAAAGTGATGACGATAGCCGTCATCATCGCCGGATTATTACCAATCATGTGGAGTCATGGTGCCGGTGCTGATGTGATGAAGCGAATCGCGGCACCTATGGTCGGCGGTGTGGTGACTTCAGGAATTATGGAGTTGATGGTCTATCCGGTGATCTTCTATCTCTGGCGTGGGCACAACCTGAAAAAAGATCTGACTCCGACCTACCATGTTGAACCGGTTGAGGACTAAAAGTCAGCGGGCAACGATGGTCGAGAGTTCTGAATCAATAATTGAGGGCGAGAACCTCACAACAACAAAAGGAGAATCATATGAAAAAACAGATTTTCACACTGATACTGATGGCAATCATGATGGTTCCAGCCAGCTCAATGGCAGCAAAAAGCATGGACCACAGTGGCATGGATCACAGCAAAATGAACCAGGGTGAGGGGATGTCGATGGGCGGTAAGACAGTTATGCTGAAAGGTGACAAGGTTGAGGGGGTGACAGCATCCGCACATCTGATGGATATCAAAATTAAAATGGCTGAACATGGTATGTCAATGACCCATCACTTCATGGTCGGTTTCATGAATGAAGCAAAGAAAATGGAGAGTCACGGTCAAGTCGCTTTAAAGATTGAATCACCCGACGGAAAAGTGAGTAATCCAATCAAACTCATGGGGATGAATGGTCAATTCGGTGCAGATATCACCCTGAATCAGCAAGGGATGTACCATTTCAAAGTTGGAACTAAGTTTCCCGATGGAACCAAACGGATGTTTCATATGCATTATGACAATGGCTGATCAACACAGATAACTACCGGAACAGCCCTGATTGCTCTGGGCTGTTCCGGTAGCTGGATAAAAATAAACCCGACTACTTTGATAAAGATTACACTTTCCAGTATACTCACAATATGCCGAGTGAATTTCTCACCTTTCTCCTCTATCTGTTTTACGGTATGGCCTTTTTCGCCATTGGCGTTTCCATTACTTCACGGGATACGCGTGCCAGTAATCTGAAAATTGCCGGGGTGTTGTGGTTGTTTGCCCTGTTTGCTTACAGCCACGCTTTTCACGAATGGTTTGAACTTTATCAAAATTTGCCATCACCAGTTTTCCACGAACAGTTTATTCCCCTGATCAATCTTTTGAAGCTGATCCTGGTTTTTGTCTCTTTCAGCTTTCTGCTGCTATTCGGGATACACATTCTGCGACTGGTTTTTCCCGGCAAAAATCAGCTGTTCAACCTGCTGCCATTCGTAGCGGTGGTAGTGCTGATCATTGCTGTTTTACCGTTTCCTGATCACCTCTCTGGTGATGCTTTTACCTTTATCAACAGTCGAATCCGTAATTTCATCGGCCTGCCAGCTGCAGTCTGTTCAGGAGTGGGGCTGATTTTCTATTCCCGGACGGTGACCCACATCAGCACCAAAGGGGCAAGAAATTTCATCGGTGCCGGAATCGCCCTGATGACCTATGGGTTGTTAACCGGAGTGGTTCCGTCCGGCACCCACCTGCCACTCTGGAATGCCCCGATAGAGCTGTTCCGTGGGCTCTCAGCATTTGTCATTCTCCATTTTGTGATGAACGCCCTGCACACCTTTGACGAAGAACGGAAGCTGTTGATAGAGGAGCGGCTGACCCGCTTTGCCAAAGCTGAAAAGTTGCACGCCCTCGGAAAACTGGCCTTTGGCATTGCCCATGAAATTAATAATCCTCTCACCAATGTCTCGATCAATGTCGAAATGCTGACAAAAGATCTGACCGGGCCGATAGATCAGAAACGGGTGACCAAAAGGATAACAGCAATAGAACGGAATCTGGATCGGGCCTCAAAAATTGCCCGGGAGCTGCTGGCATTTTCAACAGAAAAAGAGGCTGAATTTGTTCCCACACCATTAGGTGATATCATTAAGAGTAGTCTGGAATTACTTGGTTCCAGAAAAAAAGAATATAAGTTGACCGTTAACCTTGGTGATACTCCACCAATTCTGGCAATTCCCTGGAAGCTGGAAGAAGTTTTTCTCAATATTCTGGTGAATGCCATGGATGCAACTCCTAAACACGGGGTCATCGAGATATCCACCCAGGCTGAAGAGGGTCAGGTTATCGCCCGAATCAGTGACAGTGGTTGCGGAATCGCCACAGAGACATTGAATCAGGTTATGGATCCATTTTTCACCACCAAAGAGATCGGCCAGGGAACCGGATTGGGACTATCAATCTGTTATGGGATCATGGATCTCCATGGTGGCCACATAGAGTTGGAAAGTAAAACTGATCAAGGGACAACTGTCACCCTCACCTTTCCCCTGAAAGGGTTTACCGATGATTAAAGTACTGGTCGTGGATGATGATCAGGATCTGCGCGACAATCTCGTGGAAGTTCTCAGCGATAACGGTTTTTCACCATCTTCGGCAGAAAATGGTGAAGATGCACTGGAAAAGTTACAGGCCGATAAATTTGACTTGGTGCTGCTCGATTCGGTGATGCCCGGCATGGATGGGATGGAAACTCTGCCGTTGATCAAGCGTGCCTATCCCAAAACCCGGATCATCATGCTGACCGCTTTCTCCACTGTCAACAGTGCCGTTGAAGCGATGCGTTCCGGAGCGGATGATTATATCACCAAGCCATTTAAAATTGATGAGCTGCTCGTCGCTGTGCGCCGCTGTCTGGAAGAAGCAAAATTTGGTGTCTGTGAAGAGTTGCTGAATTCTGATGACATGTTCAAATGTTTAGCCAATGCCACCAGACGCAAAGTGTTGATGCTCCTCTACCGGGAAAGCAAACTGCGGTTCATGGATATGACCCGCCAGCTGAAGATTGATGACCATACCAAGGTCAATTTTCACCTTAAAATTTTAAAAGAGGCCCACCTGATTGAACAGGATGGCAGAAAAAACTATCAACTTTCACCCCAAGGAAAAAAAATCGTCACCTGTATGAGTTCCATCGCTGCAGATTAACATCCTGAAATAACTATTGAATTCCTTTCTTTGTGAAGAAAAATTATCAACTATACCCCCTCTGATAAAATCAATTATCTAGAAATTATAATCGTATCCGCTATTCTTTATCAAAATCATCAAGAAAACATTGACTCAATGTTGACTGGAACGCTACATCACCCTCACAAAGGAGAATGACATGAAACCAAGATATCTGATTCGCACCTTGAGCCTGATGATCACCCTGATCTTCATCGGGGTTACCGTACAAGCGACAACCTTAACCAGTGTCAAAACCAACAAACCGATCCTCCTCTCCGGTGCGGTTGATAATGCCTGGCAAAAGGCCGCTCCCCTGAAAGTGACTCTGGACAACCTCCCCTATGATCCAAGCAATGGTTACGACGGCATGCAAGAGACCACCGTCACCATGAAATCACTCTATGACGATGAGTACCTCTATCTATTGGTCCAGTACGATGATCCAACCAAGAGTCTGGCCCGCTTTCCCTGGATTAAACAAGATGATGGCAGCTGGAAGCAGATGAAAAAGAA